>NZ_JBGONU010000046.1:0-39521 GCF_041439295.1 Vibrio sp. 1F253
ACAGATTGATAGGTTTAAATTGTTAAAGAGCTTCACTTGTTGAGCGTTCCTTTTAAGTAAGGAGCCTCTCGAAGTGGACGGCCATTCTAGCGAATTAACATTCAGTGTCAAACACTTTTTGAAAATTAATTTTTGTCGCTTTCCGCCTGACTGATTCTTGCTGAAGCCTTGTGGCGTCTGCCGTCTCAGTGGTGTCGCATTATAGGGGACCCTCTCAGCTTAGCAACTACTTTTTCATGAAAAATGAATAAATAGAGCTTAAGTGCCTAATAGTTCACCTAAACGGAAAAAAGAGAGCATTTCTGCTCTCTTTTTGCTCTAAATCTAAAAGAATTCTTAGATAAACGCGTAAGCATCTGCGTACATATGGTCACGCTTTGCTTCTTTATTCTGAGTAAACAAGTCTCTTGCAGCACCTGCCATTTCGAAACGACCCGCAATGTAGATATCAAAATCAGCTAATGATTCGAAACTTTGCGTGATTGCTTCAAGTACATTACCCGTTTGACCGTGCCAAACTTCAGGTGCTTCTTCTACTACTGGTACAAAATGTACATTGCTGTGTTTTGCTGCAATGTCGACAAGCTCTTCTTTCGCATACAGTTGGCACTCATCTTTTGCGCCCCAGTATAGATGAATCTCTTTTTTACTGTTCTGCGCGATGCAGTGATCGAGAATAGAGCGCACGTAGCTAAAGCCAGTACCACCAGCAATTAGTAACAGAGGACGATCGCTTTCTTCTTTAACCCACGCATCACCGTGCGGAGCATCAATAGCTATGTCGCCATCTTCAGCTTGCGCTTTCTTCATTGCCTCAACAACTTCTGAAGCGTAAGCATTGTGCTCAGCGGCACCAATGTGTAACTCAAGCTCGCCTTCATGACGACAAGGGCTGCTTGCAATCGAAAATGGACGCTTGTCTTTTTCACCCATTTCAACCATCAAGTATTGGCCCGCTTTAAAAGCGACCGGTGTCTCTGGGTGAAGTAGGATTTGGTAAGTGTTACAAGCTAAAGGCTCGATAGATTTCACTTTACATTTAATAGTCATGTTCTTCCTCTCACTAACCCTTAATCGGCAAAGGTTAGAACTAAATTACTTTCTGCAAATGCTTGGCAAGCAAAAATCCAACCTTGTAGCTGCTCTTTCTCTGTGAGCATGGGTTCAAGGTGGTAACTCACTTGGCCTTCTAATTTTTTGCACATGCACATAGCGCATGCACCAACTTGGCAACGGTTTGGAAAATTGATATTGCTGTTGAGCGCAGCATCCAAAACCGTTTGCCCTTTTTCTACGGTAAAACTGATATTTTCTGGGTATAAGGTTACTTGGAAGCTCATGAGATTCCTAGTTGTTCCCAAATGCTATCAATCTTTTTAACGACGTCTGGGTTCTTAGTGATTGGAACACCCCACTCACGCAGGCATTCACCTTCAAACTTGTTTGTCGCATCTAGACCCATTTTTGAGTGTCCAGTTTGGTTTTTCAGGAAAAACGTATCTCTTGCCGGATCCATTCTTGTAGTCACCGCCCAGATAATGTCATTCCAGTCACTGACGTTAACGTCACTATCACATACGATGACAAACTTGTTCTCATCGAACTGAGACCAAACCGCTTCAATGATTTTTTTACCGTTACCTGCAGCTTGCTTATCGATAGACACAACGACCATGCACGCATTGTCATTCTGTAAGTGAATATCAATAATTTCAGGGAAGGCTTCGGTTATCTCAGCTAGGCAACCTTCAATATGCTGACTATCTATAGGTAAAGATTTAGCATCAGGTGATAGTGCCAGCTCCGCATCCCACTTCTTAGTAATGTCTAAACCCATTTTTGAGCCTAAACCTACCACTGGCGATGCAAAGTCTAGTGAATCGATAGGTGTGTTCTCTATCATCAGGCTATCACGAGACGGATCCATATGTTCACACATAGCAGCAGTCACTTGAGACCAATCACGCGCGTTAACATCCTCATCGCATACCAAGACAAATTTTGTGTACATGAATTGGCGTAGGAAAGACCATACACCCATCATCACTCGCTTAGCGTGACCTGGGTATTGCTTCTTCATGGTCACGACCGCCATTCGGTACGAACAACCTTCAGGTGGCAAGTAGAAGTCTTCTATCTCTGGGAATTGCTTTTGAAGAATAGGAACAAACACTTCATTTAACGCAACACCTAATACCGCGGGCTCATCAGGTGGACGGCCAGTATAGGTACTGTGATAGATCGGATTCTCTCGCATGGTTACATGAGTAATAGTAAACACATGATGCTTTTCTTTCTCGTTGTAGTAACCAGTATGGTCTCCGTACGGCCCTTCGTCTGCGAACTCATTCGGGTCGATGTAACCTTCCATTACGATTTCAGCACTCGCTGGCACTTCTAGGTCGTTACTGATTGATTTAACGACCTCAGTTTTACTGCCACGCAACAAGCCGGCAAACGCGTATTCCGATAAGGTATCCGGCACTGGCGTAACGGCACCAAGAATCGTGGCAGGATCGGCACCAAACGCTACCGAGACAGGGAATGGCTTGCCTGGGTTGGTTTCCATCCAATCACGTAGATCAAGCGCTCCACCACGGTGGGCCAACCAACGCATGATGATTTTATTCTTGCCGATCTTCTGTTGACGATAGATACCTAAGTTTTGGCGTTTCTTGTTTGGACCACGAGTAACCGTTAAACCCCACGTTAGCAACGGCGCGACATCGTCCGCCCAACAGCTCATCACCGGAATTTTATCTAGGTCGACGTCATCACCCTGCCATACGATTTGTTGACAGGCCGCCTTACGAAGACGCTTAGCTGGCATATTTAAGACCTGCTTAAACACAGGCAGCTTATCGATAGCGTCTTTAAAGCCTTTTGGTGGCTCGGGTTCTTTTAAGTAAGCAAGCAACTTACCTACTTCGCGTAACTCTTTGACCTCTTGACGCCCCATACCAATGGCTACCCGATCAGGTGTACCGAATAGATTGGTCAAAACAGGCATGTCATAGCCTACGGGATTTTCAAATAAAAGAGCCGGGCCACCAGCACGTAGAGTACGGTCGCTAATCTCGGTCATTTCATAGTCTGGGTCGACAGGGTGAGAAATGCGTTTCAACTGACCAATGCTTTCAAGATGGTCGACAAAATCACGTAAATCTTTAAAACTCATAGGGCTTCTACATGCTGATTATTCTGCGCTCAGTATATCAAAAAGGGTGACGCTGAGATCCCCCTTTTTAGTGTGGTTATTGAGAGGCAAAATCCACTTTACGGTAATGCTTGCTCGATCAAAGAGCTCTTCACCTGAGGGTTATCATTCACAAGATCTTGCAACCAGAGCGTGTGACCTTGTTTGGCTAATTCACGGGCGACTAATGGCGCTTCATCGGCAATCGCCATCCTAGAGACAAGGAACTGCTTCACCTCTTCTGATAGCGGGTTCACCTTGGTAAGCAAAGTAATCGCTTCATCTTTCAAACGAGGATTCTTAGTCGCTGCCATTACCTGTTCCAACGCGAACGTTTGTTTAGTTTTAGCAAGTCGCTCTAACTCTGCTTGGCTATGATAATCGGCCTTCATTCGCCATAGAATCTTATAGACCTCAGGGTCTTCGCTCACTTGCGCTAATCGAACTACCACCTCGGTAGAGGGTAACCAGCTAACAATAGAAGATGCGGTGAGTTGCTTAGTCAGATAGTCAACCGCTTCAGGAGACAAACTGTCTAGCTCTCGAATTAATAGTGCTTCTCGCGTTTGAACTTGATGCTCAGGCCCTGACAACCACTCATTAAGGTTAAGTTCCCGCTTTTCTGCATCCAGTACAAACACCAGTGTCTTCTGGTCTTGGTGCCATTGCTTGATCAGTCGATTAGCAATCGAAGGGTAATTAAAAGCAGGTACCGTAAACTCGTAGCCATCCCCACGCTCTAATACTTGGTAGGTCGGCGTGATAGCGAGTTGCTGTTCTATGAAAATAGACATCTTAGGGGTGAGAACGATCTCTTGCTGTTCGATCTTCTTCAAGAGCCGGTAACGAGCCACCTCTTGCTGGGGAAATGTCAGACGCTCAAGCGAAAAGCGTAGCGAATTGACTTCGTCACGCACGACAAGCTCGAGTAATTCAGCAGTTTTCAGTTTTACTTGATCATTCTCAAGCCAAGACTCTACTGTAAGTGGAGACATCTCGGTGGCATAACTCATACCAACCGGTGAAAGTAACAGTGAAGTAGACAGGAGTAATGATGACAACAGTCCATGTTGCATTTTAACTTCCTCGTAACACTTTTGCCCATTCTGCAAGCTGTCGCTACAAAATGCAAATAAAAAGCGCCACCCGAAGGCAGCGCTTTTTAATAACTATAAGCTAATCAATACTACTGACGACGCATAGCGTCAAAGAACTCATCGTTCGTTTTAGTCATTGCTAGCTTGTCGATAAGGAATTCCATCGCATCGATTTCGCCCATTGGGTGAACAATCTTACGCAGAATCCACATCTTCTGTAGTTCATCGTTCTTGGTAAGAAGCTCTTCACGACGAGTACCAGATCGGTTGAAATCAATCGCTGGGAATACGCGTTTTTCAGCAATCTTACGGTTAAGGTGCAGTTCCATGTTACCTGTACCTTTGAATTCTTCGTAGATAACTTCATCCATCTTAGAACCAGTATCAACCAGTGCTGTTGCGATGATAGTTAAGCTACCGCCTTCTTCTACGTTACGTGCCGCACCGAAGAAACGCTTTGGACGATGTAGAGCATTCGCATCAACACCACCAGTAAGAACTTTACCTGATGAAGGAATCACAGTGTTGTAAGCACGAGCTAGACGAGTAATTGAATCCAGTAGGATAACCACGTCTTTCTTGTGTTCAACAAGACGCTTCGCCTTCTCGATTACCATTTCTGCTACTTGTACGTGGCGAGATGCTGGTTCATCAAACGTCGATGCGATTACTTCGCCTTTAACTAGGCGCTGCATTTCTGTTACTTCTTCTGGACGCTCATCGATAAGTAGAACCATTAGTTCACACTCAGGATGGTTACGGGCAATGCTTTGAGCAATATTTTGCAGAAGCATTGTCTTACCCGCTTTTGGCGGAGCAACAATCAGACCACGCTGACCTTTGCCGATTGGAGAAGCAAGGTCAAGAATACGAGCTGTGATATCTTCAGTTGCACCATTACCCGCTTCCATCACCATACGTTCGTTGGCGTGAAGAGGAGTAAGGTTTTCGAAAAGAATCTTGTTACGAGCGTTATCTGGTTTATCGTAGTTAACCGTATTTACTTTAAGCAGAGCAAAGTAACGTTCGCCATCTTTAGGTGGACGGATTTTACCGCCAATAGAGTCACCTGTACGAAGGTTAAAACGACGAATCTGGCTCGGTGATACATAAATATCATCAGGACCAGCAAGGTATGAGCTGTCTGCGCTACGTAGGAAGCCAAAACCGTCTTGAAGAATTTCTAGAACACCATCACCAAAGATGTCCTCACCACTTTTTGCGTGTGCTTTAAGGATGGAGAAGATAATGTCTTGTTTTCTTAAGCGAGCTTGATTTTCAAGACCTAGGCTTTCGCTAAGTTTAACAAGTTCAGACACAGGTCTGTTCTTCAGTTCAGTAAGATTCATAGTGGTGGAAGTTTGTTTAGTCAAAATAGGGTCTGTTTTCTTAAGTTAAGAAGGATTTGGTCACAGGCTCGACCAAGAAGAGAATTTGTTCAATTAACGTGCGATAAATTAGCACTAAAACTAAGACTAGTCCATAGCTTAGAAAAAACAAAACCACGCATTTGTTAACTGCGCGGTTTCTTTTCAAAGGCTCACCTAATTAAAGGTTAGCGTCTAGGAACTCTTTAAGTTGAGTTTTAGACAATGCACCAACTTTAGTTGCTGCTACGCCGCCATCTTTGAAAAGAAGCAGCGTTGGAATGCCACGAATACCAAATTTTGGTGGAGTTCCAGCATTTTGGTCGATATTTAATTTACCGATTGTGAGCTGACCTTCGTACTCGTTTGCGATTTCATCAAGAATCGGCGCAATCATTTTACATGGACCACACCATTCTGCCCAAAAATCAACAAGAACAGGGCCTGCAGCGTTGATTACATCGTTATCAAAACCGTCATCAGTTAGCTGCAAAATCTTATCACTCATCTTCCACTCCAATGTATTTTTTAGAACTGGTTGGATGATAACCAGTAAATAGATGCCCTATTGGAATGTATTTACTTTCGTATTGCAAGCTTAAGCTGATATTCTATAGCAATGAAAAAGACGCATATCACAGAGCAAAAGTTCGCCGACTTGGATTTACTTCCGCAAGTCATTGAAGGATTGGAGAAAAAAGGGTTCGACTATTGTACCCCTATCCAAGCCTTGGCGCTCCCGGTACTGCTCACCGGCCAAGACATTGCAGGCCAGGCCCAAACGGGTACTGGTAAAACGCTTGCGTTTCTTACTGCTACTTTTAATCACCTGCTAAAAACACCTGAGCATGAAGGCCGTAAGCCTAACCAGCCACGTGCGATTATTATGGCACCAACGCGTGAACTCGCGATTCAGATCTACAACGATGCTGACTCTCTGGTTGCAAGCACAGGTATCAAGGCAGCATTAGCTTACGGTGGCGAGAGCTACGACAAGCAGCTAGGTAAGATCGAAGAAGGCGCAGATATCTTAATTGGTACGACTGGTCGCATCATCGATTTCTACAAACAAAAGGTATTTAACCTTAACCACATTCAAGCCGTTGTTCTTGACGAAGCTGATCGCATGTTCGATCTTGGTTTCATCAAAGACATCCGCTTCTTGTTCCGTCGTATGCCAGAACCTAAAGATCGCCTGAACATGCTGTTCTCTGCGACACTGTCTTACCGCGTACAAGAACTTGCATTCGAACACATGCACAACCCAGAGCATGTTGTTGTTGAACCTGAACGTAAGACTGGTCACCGTATTCAAGAAGAGCTTTTCTACCCTTCTAACGAACACAAAATGGCTCTTCTACAAACGTTAATCGAAGAAGAGTGGCCAGATCGCGCAATCATCTTCGCTAACACTAAGCACAAATGTGAATCAGTTTGGGGCCACTTGGCTGCCGATGGTCACCGTGTTGGTTTGCTAACGGGTGATGTTCCTCAGAAGAAACGTGAAAAGATTCTTGAGCAATTCACTAAAGGTGATGTTGACCTGCTTGTCGCAACGGATGTTGCAGCACGTGGCCTACACATCCCTCAAGTAACACACGTATTCAATTTTGACCTACCTGACGATTGTGAAGATTACGTTCACCGTATCGGCCGTACAGGTCGTGCAGGTGAAAGCGGTCACTCGATCAGCTTTGCTTGTGAAGATTACGCAATCAACTTGCCACCAATCGAAGAATACATTGAACACGCTATCCCAATGTCTGACTACGATGCTTCTGCACTACTGGAAGATCTGCCAGCACCGATGCGCTTACGTACACGTAACCCGCAACAACGCCGCTCAAACAACAATGGCCCACGCAACGGTAACCGTAAACCAAACCAGAACCGTCGCCCACGCCAACCGCGCCATAACAAGGAAGCTTAGTCGCTTATGAGCCAAACAGTGTCACCACCGCTTTATGCTGCAATCGACCTAGGGTCGAACAGTTTTCATATGCTCGTTGTGCGTCATATCGATGGCAGCGTACAAACCATGGCTAAAATTAAGCGCAAAGTTCGTTTAGCTGCAGGCTTAGATGAAAATAATGCGCTTAGTTCTGAAGCCATGCAGCGCGGTTGGGACTGTTTGAGTCTCTTTGCAGAGCGACTGCAAGATATTCCGAAAGAAAATATCCGCATTGTTGGTACAGCGACACTACGTACCGCTATCAATGTGGATATATTTCTCGAGAAAGCGAACCAGATCCTTGGTTACGACATCAATGTTATCTCTGGTGAAGAAGAAGCTGCGACTATCTATAAAGGCGTAGCACACACTTCTGGTGGCAGCGGCCGCCGACTAGTGGTTGATATTGGTGGTGCAAGTACCGAGATGATCATCGGTGAAGGTTTCTCAGCCAAAGCCTTAACCAGCCTAAAGATGGGTTGTGTTACTTGGCTTGAACGCCACTTTAAAGATCGCCAATTAACCGCAACCAACTTCAACAATGCCATTGAAGCGGCTAAGTCTACGTTGGCTCCTATCCTAGATAGCTACACTGATATCGGATGGGATGTGTGTGTTGGTGCCAGTGGTACCGTTCAAGCACTGCAAGAAATCATGTTGGCGCAAGGCATGGATGAAGTCATTACTCACGCCAAACTCAAGCGTCTACAAAAACAAGCGATGATTACAGAGCGCTTAGAAGAGCTTGAGATTGAAGGCTTAACCCTTGAGCGCGCACTAGTGTTCCCAAGTGGTCTTTCTATTCTTATCGCGATTTTTGAGCTGCTTGAAATTGATTCAATGACACTCGCTGGCGGCGCACTCCGTGAAGGTCTCGCCTACGAGATGGTTGATGAGTTTCGCCAAGAAGATATTCGCGCTCGTACCATTAAGAGCGTGCAATCACGCTACCAAATGGACGTAAGCTACAGTGAACAAGTTGCTGTAGTCGCACAGACTCTATTAGAGCAAGCGGGCGCCGAAACGTGGGTTTCTGAACCTCAAGCAGGTGTGCTATTACAAACAGCGGCGAAGCTTCATGAGATTGGTTTAACAATCGATTTCAAAAAAGGCGGCGAGCACAGTGCTTACCTACTGCAGAACTTAGACCTACCTGGCTTTACTCGAGCGCAAAAGCACTGCTTGGGTGAGTTAACACGTCGCTACCGCGAACAGTTAACTTCATTGCCTGAGCAACATGCAATCTCAGGTACCAGCAGCAAGCGAATTTTACGAATTCTGCGTTTAGCTATTTTGTTGACTCACCGTCGTAATCCAGCGCTTGAGCCTGAGTTCAAGCTGACGACGGATGACAACAATCTGACCTTGACGCTTTCTAAGCAATGGCTAGCAGACAACCCGCTGACCGCTGCTGAGCTAGAGATCGAGTCGAATAGACAAACCGATATTGGCTGGCCATTGAATATTGAATGCCTCTGATATTAGTATCTGACGCTAGAAATTAAAAAAGCCCAAGTTAGTCTACTAACTTGGGCTTTTTCTCATCGCTGCATTAATGCTTTGCGTTACAAATCTAAACTTAAGCGTTAACGCCCGTTGCTTTAAAGTCAGGGTTCACAGCGGTTAACTTCTTAACCACGTAATTTAGAAGTACACCGTACATTGGAACAAACAAACCTAAGCTGATGATAAGCTTGAATCCGTAGTCGACCAACGCAATTTCAGTCCAGTGCTCAGCCATGAATGGATCTGGGCTTTGGTAGAAAGCAATCGCAAAGAACGCGATGGTATCAATGGCATTACCGAATAACGTTGAACACGTTGGCGCAACCCACCATTGCTTCATTTGGCGTAAGCGGTTGAACACATGCACATCCAAGATCTGACCAAGCAAATAAGCCATGAAGCTTGCCGCTGCGATGCGTGCAACAAACAAGTTGAACTCGCCTAGTTGGCTAAAGCCTTGGAATGAACCTTCAAAGAACACCACAGACAATAAATAAGAAACGGCCAGCGCTGGTAACATCACTAAGAAAATGATTTTACGAGCAAGCTGCGCGCCAAAAATACGTACGGTCAGGTCTGTCGCTAGAAAGATAAACGGGAAAGTGAAAGCACCCCAAGTGGTGTGCATACCGAAGACGGTAAAAGGTAGCTGAACCAAATAGTTGCTTGATGCAATAATGATCAAATGGAACAAAACTAATAGTGCTAGGGCTTTGCGCTGTTGCGCAGGGGTAAAGTTACTCATGCTGTACCTTTTTAGTTTGGTTTGGGGGTGAGGGAACCCAAATCGAGTCATTTCTTCGAATAAACCAAGAAAGCTCTTACCAATAATGTGAATTAAAAATGTTTCTATAATTTGCTCTATTGAGCGGCGGGCGATTATACATTAATCAATATTGGCTGCAACGGTGAGAACAAACGCAAACGTTTATCCTCACTTTTATTGATGAATGACGTTAGAAGCCAAGTTTTAAAAGCCATGCAAAAAGTTAGAAACCGCGCTTAAAAAGCGTCGCGAGATAATCGAATTCTTCTCGGCTTTCTTCAGCGTTTAACGACTCAAACCAGATTGATTCACTGTAATGTTCAGACTTTAAAAACATTCGACAATCTTCAAAATCGATCAACCAAGAGTGCACATCGGCGTCCCATTGCTTTTCAATAACAGACGCTGACAGTAACGCCACCAGCTTTTCACCTAATACTTCGTAAGAATCAAAATCAAAACTTGGAGACGTAATCAATAAACGCCCTTCCTCAGCCAAATACTCTCTTAAGCCAAATTCTGTTGGTGTTGTCATGTCCATATCAACCTTATTCTTTTTCTATGAGTCCATCGTTTTTATAAACTAGCCGTTTCTTGCAAACTAGCCGTGTGTGGTGATGTGCTCTTGAATCAAATCTAAGAATGGGTCTGCGTACTTATCGAGTTTACGCTGACCAACGCCATTGACTGCCAGCATCTCGCCATAAGATGTGGGTAGGATTTCGGCCATATCAATCAGCGTCGCATCACTGAATACCACGTATGGTGGCAAGCCATCTTCATCAGCGATCGACTTACGCAGCTTACGCAGTTTGGCAAACAGCTTCTTATCGTAATTCTTGCTGCTTAGTTTATCGGACTTAGCATTACGCACTGCGGTATCTAAACGAGGTACAGCCAACTCCAAAGACATCTCACCACGCAGTAGCGGTCGAGCTTCTTCTGTTAACTGTAATGTCGAATTACGAGTGATGTTCTGAAACAACAAGCCTTTGTGAATCAACTGACGG
Organism: Vibrio sp. 1F253; assembly: GCF_041439295.1. Lineage (NCBI taxonomy): Bacteria > Pseudomonadati > Pseudomonadota > Gammaproteobacteria > Vibrionales > Vibrionaceae > Vibrio > Vibrio sp. 1F253. The sequence goes on from NZ_JBGONU010000046.1 coordinate 10,894, forward strand.
AAGATACTGATCCAGTAATCATGGCTATGGTCGCGGCCGATACCGTAAGTAGAAAGCTTGTCGTGACCATTATCGCGTACACGGATGTTCTGCATACCGCGCATCACTTCAACCACATAGCCCATACCAAACGACTGATTAACGCGGTACACACAAGACAACGCTTTCTGCGCCTCTTGGGTCGCATCAAAGTGCTTTGGTGGGTCTAAGCAGATATCGCAGTTGCCACATTGCTTCTCGCGATATTCGCCAAAATAGTTCAACAGAACCTGACGACGACATGTTTGCGCTTCGGCAAAGGCACTCATCGCGTTCAGCTTGTGCATCTCAACTTGTTTTTGCGGGCCTTCTTCTTTCTCATCCAGCATACGACGCAGCCAACCCATATCAGCAGGGTCAAACAACATCATCGCTTCAGCAGGCAAGCCATCACGACCTGCACGGCCTGTCTCTTGATAGTAAGATTCGATGTTGCGTGGGATATCAAAGTGCACCACAAAGCGTACATTGGGTTTATTGATGCCCATACCGAAGGCCACGGTCGCGACCACAATCTGAATATCATCACGTTGGAAAGCTTCTTGAACGTAAGCGCGTTCGTCGGTGTCCATGCCTGCATGATAACCCGCAGCGCGAATACCGTTATTGCACAGCTTCTCGGTCACCATTTCCACTTTCTTACGGCTACCACAATAGATGATGCCGCAATTGCCTTTCTGTGTTTCAAGGTAGCGAACCACCTGTGACACGGGCTTGTGCTTCTCAACTAGGTTGTAGCGAATATTAGGGCGATCGAAGCTGCCTAAGTAAGTGTGCGGCTCCACCAGCTGCAAACGCGAGATAATATCTTTGCGCGTCGCATCGTCAGCGGTTGCTGTCAACGCCATATAAGGCACATGCGGGAAATACTGTTTAAGCTGGCCTAGCAAAGCATACTCAGGGCGGAAATCGTGTCCCCACTGAGAGATACAGTGTGCTTCATCCACCGCAATCATCGAAAGCGGTAAGCCTTGTAAGCGCTCGATGAAGTCACGCATCAACACACGCTCTGGTGAAGCATAAACCATCTTCAATTGGCCTGAGTTCATGCGGTTGAACACGCTCAACAGTTGATCGCGTGGCATCGATGAGTTTATGCACTCAGCCGCCACGCCATTGGCTTTCAATTGGTCAACTTGGTCTTTCATCAATGAAATGAGCGGTGAGATAACCAAAGTCAGTCCATCACGCACTAAAGCCGGGATCTGGTAACACAGAGATTTACCACCACCGGTTGGCATAATGACCAAGCTGTCTTTGCCTTCAACGGCTAGGTCTATGACCTCTTGCTGACCATCACGAAAGCTTTGATAACCAAAGACATCTTGTAAGATATCTTGCGCATCATTCGCGGGAGTTGGTGTTTGCTCAGCAATCAGAGTGGCGGTCATTGTGGTTCCTAATCAAGGTATAAAGTCAGCGTGCAGCATTGGCAAGCAAGGCGCACATTGTAGAGGGGAACGCTGGCGAATTAAACCGCAAATTGTTAGGTGAAAAGGGTTAACGCTCCTATACTGACCAACTCTCTTTATAAATCTTATTAATAAGCACTCAGTGCTAGAGAAAGTTACATGACACAAGACGACCAACAACGTACGCGACAGGGAATTTTGCTTGCCGTTGCCGCTTACACCATGTGGGGAATCGCTCCCATATATTTCAAATCTTTAAGTGAAGTATCCCCATTTGAGATTCTTAGCCACCGTGTAGTATGGTCTTTTTTCCTACTCGCTTTTCTACTGCACATGAGTCGTGGCTGGCGTAAGGTTCGAGACACCCTCACCTCTAAACCAAAAATGCTCTATTTAGTCGCCACTTCGATTTTAGTGGGCGCCAACTGGCTTATTTTTATTTGGGCGGTGAATTCCAATCACATGCTCGATGCCAGCTTAGGCTATTACATCAATCCGCTGATTAACGTGTTGCTCGGGATGTTCTTCCTTGGCGAACGCTTACGTAAACTTCAATGGTTTGCGGTTGCTCTGGCTGCGATTGGCGTGATAATTCAATTGATCGCGTTTGGCTCTGTGCCGATCGTTGCCATTGCCCTAGCCTTCAGCTTTGGTTTCTATGGCTTGTTACGTAAAAAGGTTAGCTTGGAAGCTCAAACTGGCTTATTCATTGAGACGCTGGTGATGCTGCCTATCGCCGCAACCTACTTACTGTTTATTGCCGATAGCCCGACCTCAAACTTATCGATGAACCCGATGCAACTCAACCTGTTACTGGTTGCTGCCGGAGTGATCACCACGGTTCCATTGCTGTGTTTTACTGGCGCTGCAACTCGCTTGAAGCTATCAACACTAGGTTTCTTCCAGTACATCGGTCCAAGCTTGATGTTCTTACTGGCGGTTCTGATCTACGGCGAAGCCTTTACCTCAGATAAAGCGATCACCTTTGCTTTCATATGGGGAGCACTGGTTATTTTCAGCTTTGATGGCCTGCGTAACAACAAAAAGAACAAACGCGCTAAGCAGTAACACTGATCGTTTTTTACAAGACAATCCCTTAATACGAAGATAAGCTTGGTTGAATTGATGACTATTTAACCAAGCTTTTTTGTACCATGGATAAAGTCCACTACTACTCTACCCCAACAGAAGATATCAGCCTGATCCAAGCTCAGTACCAAGAGTTTGCCTTTCAGCGCCACTATCATTTGGACTTTCACATTGGCTTAATTACCCAAGGACAGCAGAAATTCGTCTATAAAGGGACGAGCCATAATGTTGGTGCTGGCCAAGTTGTTATCATGCCACCCGATGAGCTGCATGATGGGCACTCCAAACTCGATTCGGGTTATCAAGTCAGTGTGTTTGCCGTGTCTCCCCAATGGTTTCAAGATCTTGCCGATCCCAAGCAAAATGGTCACACATTAGGCTTTTCTGAGTTGATCCTCTCCGATCAAGCTGCATTTTCACAATTGCGCAACTTACACGGCCTATTAATCCATCAAAACATCAGCCAGCTCGCTCAAGATTGCTTACCTTTCGAAGGGTTCTCGACGATTGTCGATCGTTATGCGAAATTTGGATCGAAGAGTGACATCAAACTGGGTAATCAATCGATTGATACGCTAAAAGACTACTTGATGGCGAACTTGGATCAACCAGTGCGATTAGAACAATTGTCTGAGTTGTGTGGTTTAACCACGACTCAATTCCAACGCCATTTTAAAAACAGAATGGGCATTACGCCTTATGCATGGCTGAGCCGTTTACGTATGGAACAAAGCATGCGTCTGATTAAGTCTGGGATATGTGGTACCAAGGTCGCGCACCAAGTAGGCTTCTATGACCAAGCACACTTCTCTAAGGCTTTCAAAACCACGTTCGGTGTACCACCCTCACAAATCAACTAAGTGTTGATAATTTACAATTGCTCGATTTCAAATCACGGTAAGCTACGCTCAATACGATTACTTATTTAATAATAGCGGCAACGTTATTGAGAACTGACGATGAACGAAGTCACCATACTGATCACCCTAGCCTCTATCCACTTCATCGCTTTGATGAGCCCCGGCCCTGATTTTGCGTTAGTCGTGCAAAATGCGACGCGTCACGGACGCCAGACAGGCTTGTACATTGCGCTTGGTTTATCTTGCGGGATCTTGCTGCACTCATTGCTGAGCCTGACGGGAATCAGTTACCTAGTCCACCAACAACCCACATTATTTGCCATTATCCAACTAGCCGGCGGTAGCTACTTACTGTACTTAGGTTACGGAGCACTTAAAGCAACCTGGCAAATCATTCAGAACCACGATGATGATGCCGATACCGTCAATTCCAACGATCTGATTCTGACCAATAAGCGTCAGGCATTTTCGAAAGGGTTTGCGACCAATATTCTCAACCCAAAGGCTTTGGTGTTCTTTATCAGCTTGATGTCGAGCCTAGTGCCTGCCGACATGTCTCTGTCAGGTAAAGGCTTTGCGCTTATCATCCTATTTGGTCTGTCTCTGTTTTGGTTCTCACTACTGGCTTGGATGCTTTCGACTAAAGCATTGCAAAAGAAACTCAGCGAAGCAACGGTATACATCGATGGCTTATGTGGAGTGGTATTCAGCCTTATTGGCGTGAGTATTCTTTGGCAGTCGCTATCCGGTTTAATCGCTTAAATTCGAATCAAGATTACAATTCGTTAACAACACTCTGGCTATCTCATCTTTCCACTGCCAATCTAGCTCTGCATATTAAAAGGAGAAGATCATGCAGTGGAAAACAAAACTAACAACCCTCGCCACTTTTACCCTACTTTTTGCCTCTCACGTCAGTTGGGCAAATCAAGCTGCCGATTCCGTCGCACCCGAACAAAGTAGTGGTTTAGAAACCAAACAACTCGTCAAAGCCAATGACTGGATGGTCACTGCGGCCAACCCATTAGCGACACAAGCTGGTGCTGATGTGCTTGCTCGTGGTGGTAACGCCATTGATGCCATGGTTGCCGTGCAGCTTATGCTTGGCTTAGTAGAACCTCAGTCATCAGGTATTGGTGGTGGTGCGTTCCTTGTTTATTTTGATGGCAAGGACAAGCAACTCAAAACCTACGATGGTCGTGAAACTGCACCACTTGATGCCACACCACGTCTATTCCAAGACGAAAACGGACAACCGCTTAAGTTTTACGATGCAGTGGTTGGTGGTCGCTCAGTTGCGACACCGGGCACGGTGCAATTGCTGTGGGACACTCACCAGAAGTACGGAAAATTAGAGTGGGCATCACTGATTAAACCTTCTTCAGCTAGCTGAAGAAGGTTTCACTATTAGTCCACGTTTAGCTACCTTGATTGAAAATGACCAAGAGCGACTAAGCCGATTTGCGACAACTAAAGCCTACTTCTTCAATGCCGATGGCAGCCCGAAAACAGCGGGTACTCAACTTAAGAACCCAGAATACGCGGCAACGTTAAACGCTATTTCTAAGAACGGTGCTAAGGCCTTTTACCAAGGTGAGATCTCTACCGACATCATCAATACCGTGCAAACCGCGAAAGGTAACCCGGGCGTATTAGCACAGAAAGACTTCGACGCTTATTCAATTAAACAACGCGAACCGGTTTGTTCTGCTTATGAAAGCTACGATATTTGCGGAATGGGGCCACCAAGCTCTGGTGCGTTAACGGTCGGACAAATCCTTGCAATGACTGAGCAATTTGACCTCAAATCATGGGGGCCAAACGACGCGAAATCTTGGCAAGTGTTAGCAGACGCTTCTCGCCTAGCCTTTGCAGACCGTAGTATGTATATGGCCGATCAAGATTACGTGCCAATGCCAACCCAAGGGTTAGTCAATACTGACTATTTGCAGGAACGTGCTCAGTTAATTACCGCAGGCAAGGCATTAGAAAGCGCACCATCGGGCACGCCACCGTGGGATCATGCAATGCTGCAAAGCCAAGATGTTTCTATTGAATTGCCGTCCACCAGCCACTTCAATATTGTTGATAGCGATGGCAATGTCGTTTCGATGACCACCACCATTGAGAATGCCTTTGGCTCACGTTTGATGGTGAGAGGTTTCCTACTCAACAACGAACTGACAGATTTCTCATTCAAGACCCATAACGATGGTAAGCCTATCGCCAACCGACTTGAACCGGGTAAGCGTCCGCGCTCTTCAATGGCACCGACCATCATCATGCAAGACGATAAACCTTACATAGCGATTGGCTCTCCCGGTGGCAGCCGTATCATAGGTTATGTGGCACAAGCGATCATTGCTCATACCCAATGGGACATGGATATTCAGCAAGCCATCAATCAACCACACTTCCTAAACCGCTTCGGTACCTTAGATTTAGAAAAAGGAACATCAGCGGAAAACTTCAAACCTGAGCTAGAAAAGATGGGATTTGAGGTCAACGTTCGCGATCTTAACTCTGGTTTACACGCGATTCGCATCACAAAAGATGGTTTAGAAGGCGCTGCAGACCCTCGTCGTGAAGGTGCAGCCATTGGTCAGTAGGGAATAATCCTCCCTTTTTACTCGCGGCCTTGTGCGAGATCTCTCACAAGGCAGTGAGTAAATATCGATATTTGATGACAAAATTAGTCACCCTAACGTCGTAACCAATTGAATTAAAAAGACACGTACATTTATCACTCAAATAATTATATAGAAATTCGCTTATGCACCATTGCTGATAAATAAGGAATCGGTAATATGAATGGTGTCGGAAGGATGCTGACACGGAACAGGAAACGCCAAGGATTTGGTTATCTTCAGGATGAAGATTCGATTACTCAGGATGAATAATCGGCATGGATAGCGAAATGGACATTGAATGGACGCAATAGTAGCTAGGATGGTTGCTACTAAGGAAAGACAATGGACACCTCTGGACGAGGAAAGGACTGAACATCAGGATGATGTAAAGGACACCGCTCAAGGAACAAGTGACGCGCGCTAACGAGGATTGTTGGCAGATCAGGATAAGATCAAGGACACCGCTAGGAAGGCGACGAAAGGAATACGCTGAAGGATAACAGCACACTATCATGGATTTGATGCATGGAGCACACTTAGTAGCCGGATTGCTGCGAGTAAGACTATAGACCCCGATGAGCGCAAGCTCTCGGGGTTTTTCTTTATCTGTCGTTTCACTTATTCCTCTCTCAAACAAATAAATCAAAGACCTTTAATTACAATTCTGACATTTAAAGCATTCACTTCTTAACCACTTCCGCGTAACGTAAGTCTTACTAGGCTCAACTAGTTTCATAACCATAATTAAACTAAGGACAAATTCATGTCACACGTTACCTTCAAAGGCGCTGCTGTACCACTAACAGGCACATTCCCACAAACTGGCGAACAAGCACCAAGCTTTGCACTGACTGCAGGCGACCTTTCTGAACTGACTCTTGCTTCTCTTGAAGGCAAGAAAGTGGTTCTAAACATCTTCCCAAGTATCGACACAGCAACTTGTGCGACGAGCGTACGCACGTTCAACGCAAAAGCGGCAGAGCTTGAGAACACGGTTGTTGTTTGTATTTCTGCTGACCTACCGTTTGCTGCGGGTCGCTTCTGCGAACTAGAAGGCATTGAAGGCGTTCAACACGCCTCAACTTTCCGTTCTCCTGCATTCGCATCAGACTACGGCGTAGCGATTGCTGAAGGCCCACTATCAGGCCTAACAACACGTGCCGTTGTCGTTGTTGATGAAAAAGGTGTGGTAACACACAGCGAGTTGGTTGCAGAGATCACTGAAGAACCAAACTACGAAGCGGCACTTGCAGTACTGTAAGTCTCCTTCCTAGGCAGAAATGCCTTAAGCTCGATTCAGCCTATCCAGCACAGTACCGAGCAATAAAAAAAGAGCAGCCATTGGCTGCTCTTTCTGTTTTTTATACGGATTACTTTTCAATGCTGAATAGTTTCAGATATCGAACTGTTTTCTACATGCTGAAGTAGCAGATTACAACTGTTCTAAACGAGCATAAGCCGTTACTAACCACTTGATGCCTTCACCGTTAAACGCGACTTGAACTCGGCTCTGCGGGCCACTTCCCTCGAAGTTGATGATAGTGCCTTCACCAAACTTAGGGTGCTTAACGCGAGAACCCAAACTAAATCCTGTTTCGTTAAAGTTCTCTTTCACGGCGGTTTGGCTAAAGCGGCCACTGCTAGCAGGACGACTCACTTGCGCTTTCATACGTACTTCATCCAGACAGGTCTCTGGCAACTCACGAATAAAGCGCGATGGCTTATGGTATTTGTCCTGACCGTACAAACGACGCATTTCTGCATAAGTGATGTAAAGCTTCTCCATCGCACGAGTCATGCCTACATAACACAAGCGACGCTCTTCTTCTAAACGCCCCGCTTCTTCTGCCGACATCTGGCTTGGGAACATGCCTTCTTCAACGCCAACCATGAATACCATTGGGAACTCTAGGCCTTTGGCACTGTGCAAAGTCATGAGCTGAACCGCATCATCAAACTCATCAGCCTGACCTTCACCCGCTTCCAAAGCCGCATGAGTTAAGAACGCTGTTAGCATGCTCATTTCATCCGCTTCTTCTGGTTTTTCAAACTGACGCGTTGCCGTTACCAATTCTTCCAAGTTCTCAATACGAGCCTTCGACTTCTCGCCTTTCTCTTGCTCGTACATCGCAAACAAGCCCGACGATTTGATCACGTGGTCGGTTTGCTCATGAAGTCTCAGTTCTATGGTGTCATCTTCAAGTGCATTGATAAGTTCAATAAAGCGGCTCAAAGCACCCGCAGCACGACCTGGAAGCACTTGCTCTTCTATCAGAGCAATACTGGCTTGCCACATGGTTGCACCACGGTCACGCGCCGCAAGACGAATCGTTTCTAACGTTTTATCACCCAAACCACGCGTTGGCGTATTGACGACACGTTCGAATGCCGCATCATTGCTGCGGTTACTCATTAAGCGCAGGTAGCTCAAGGCATCTCTGATTTCTTGACGCTCGAAGAATCGCATGCCGCCATAGATTCGGTAAGGTAGACCACCTTGAATCAAAGCTTCTTCAAGCACACGAGATTGGGCATTGTTACGATAAAGCATCGCGGTATCTTCTAGCGCACCGCCTTTCTCTTGCCACTCTTTGATTTTGCTGACCGTGAAACGCGCTTCATCTAACTCGTTATAAGCCGAGTAAACTGAGATTGGCTCGCCATCGTTGCCATCGGTCCACAGCTCTTTACCCATACGTTCGGTGTTGTTCGAGATAAGCTCGTTCGACGCCTGCAGAATGGTTTTGGTTGAACGGTAGTTTTGTTCGAGTCGAACCGTTGAAGCGCCTGGGAATTCATCCAAGAACTTCTGAATATTTTCGATCTTCGCGCCACGCCAACCATAGATAGATTGGTCATCATCGCCTACGATCATCACGCGACAATCTGGGCCTGCCATCATACGCAGCCAAGCATATTGGATGTTGTTGGTATCTTGAAATTCGTCGACAAGGATATGCTTGAAGCGAGCTTGGTAGTGCTCTCGGATGTGTTTCTTATCGCGCAATAGTTCATGCGATCTCAACAAGATTTCCGCAAAGTCGACCAAGCCAGCACGATCACATGCTTCTTGGTAAGCAGAGTAAATTTTTAACCACGTTTGAGTTATTGGATCATGGTAGGCGTCGATGTGATTTGGGCGTAATCCCTCGTCTTTCTTGCCATTGATCCACCAAGAAGCTTGCTTAGCAGGCCACTGCTTTTCATCAAGGTTTTGCGCCTTGATTAAACGACGTAGCAAACGAATCTGATCATCTGAATCAATGATCTGGAAATCTTCTGGCAGTTTTGCATCGAGGTAGTGAGCACGAAGGATGCGATGACAAATACCGTGGAAGGTACCGTTCCACATGCCTGACGAGCTACCCATCATCAACTCTTCAATACGACCACGCATCTCTGCTGCCGCTTTGTTGGTGAAGGTAACCGACATGATAGAGAACGGCGATGCTTGCTCTACGCTTTGCAGCCAAGCGATGCGATGCACCAACACTCGCGTTTTACCACTGCCAGCACCTGCCAGAATAAGTAGGTTTTCTAAAGGTGCTGCGACCGCCTCACGTTGTTTATCGTTTAGGCCATCGAGTAAAAGCGAAGGATCTATCATTGGATATGCTCACTACTGGGTATTTATACATAAAAGCTGATTATAACCTAAACACTAGGCTGCGTTTAGGATAATAAGAAGAAAAAACAGTCAAAAAATAACATCATATAATCAGCAACTTAATAGCTAATGCATCATTAATATTGATATTTCTTATAATGTCGTGAAATTATTTCCTGGTTCTTCCTATCCTTTTTAGTAAGCAAGTTAACAATCCATTAACCTGCGATATAAAATACTATTAAGTCCTAGAGGGAATGACTATGAAAAATTCTAATCTTGCTGTTACAGCTGCAATCACAAGTGTACTAGCGTTCGGCGGTGCAGTTCTTACATCAGCACCTGCGGAAGCAGCAGCAAAAGAGAAATGCTACGGCGTTGCAAAAGCTGGCCAAAATGATTGTGCAACCAAAACAAGTTCATGTGCGGGTACAGCCAAAGAAGACAACCAATCCGATGCATTCGTAGTCGTACCTAAAGGGCTGTGTGGCAAATTATCAGGTGGTAACACTCAATCATCATAATTGAGCTGCTTAGTATGGTGAGCTGACATTCAGCTCACCTCCACTTTCCATTAGGAGAATCGTTGTGACTCAAACTCTTCATCCCAACGCAGGGGTTGGCCTTAGAACACCGCACTTGGACTTCTTTAGCCAAAACCCAGCCTTAGTGAGTTGGTTAGAGGTGCACAGCGAGAACTACTTTTTAGCGAAATCACCGCAACGTCAACAACTGAGAGAAATTCGTCACGCCCACAACATAAGTTGTCACGGTGTTGGGTTGTCTCTAGGTTCTGTTGAGCGCATCAACCCAAATCACTTACTGCAGTTAAAAGATCTCATTGATGATATCGAGCCGTTCTTGGTTTCTGACCACCTCAGCTGGAGTCAGACCGGCGGTCACTACTTCAATGACTTGTTACCGCTGCCTTATACCGAAGAGGCGTTAGAAGTCTTCTGCCGCAATGTCATCGAGGTTCAAGACGGCCTGCAACGCCCTATGCTGATTGAAAATCCATCGAGCTACCTTGCCTTCAAACATTCAACCATCCCAGAGTGGGAATTTTTAGCCGAGGTACAAAAGCGTACCGAGTGTCGCCTACTGCTCGATTTCAATAATATTTTTGTCTCATCTTTTAATCACGGTTTCAGCTGCGAAGAGTATCTCAATGGAATACCAGCAGACAAAGTGGAAGAGATTCACTTGGCAGGTTTTACCAAAAAGAAACTCGAACAAGGTGAGATCTGGATAGACACCCACAGCAAGCCTGTCTGTGACGAAGTATGGCAACTCTACACTGACTGGATTGCACAACATGGTTTGCGCCATACCTTGATAGAGTGGGATTTAGATATCCCAGAGCCACAAATTTTATTGGCTGAAGCGGCCAAAGCCAGTGATATTTTGTATCAACACGACAAGTTCAACCAAAGGAGTCGCGCATCATGAGCCACTCTTTAGCTAATGTGCAATCAGAGTTTGCGAACGCGTTACGCTACCAAAACAATGGTGAGCACTGCGACATAGTGAGCGACCACTTTACCGATGAACAGCGCATCCAGATCTACCGAAATAACTTTGTGATTAGCTTGAGTGAAGTACTGGCTGCTACGTATCCACTGACTGAAATGTTGGTTGGTGAAGAGTGCTTCCAACAAATGGCTCGTCAACATGTCTTAAGTTATCCATCAACCTCTGGTGACGTCAGTGGTTACGGTGAACACTTTGAACAAACTATCCAAGCCTTTCCTGCTGTTATCGAGGCTGCACCTTATCTCGCTGAAGTAGCTTTGTATGAATGGCAAAAAGATAGCTTGGTGAGATGTGTTTCAGAATCACATGTCGACCAACGTCCTCTTTCTCGTTTAGCTGATGTACCGCAAGAACAACAAGGCGCTTTAGTCTTTCATCTCAAAGATTCAATAACGCTAATTAATTCTAGCTATACGATTATCGCGCTTGAGCAGGCTATCTATCAGCAACAACTCGATGGGTTAGACATCAACCAACCTGAATTTGGGGTGTTAATCCGAGCGGAAAACTCACAGATTGAGAGCCATCGTTTGACGCAAGAAAGCCACCAACTATTAACCGAATTTCAATCGGGTCAAACGCTCTCAGCGATAGACCCTTTACTACTACAACATCTGAATACTGTCATGGCACTTAACGTCATCTCAGGCTTTTCAATCAATGCCGAATTGGAGACATAATATGGATAACAACACAGTCACGAACATGATGGATCAATACGACAGTTTGATTGAGAAATCACAGGCACTTTTTGTTCCCGTACTACTTCTGTTTTGTCGCCTATGGGTGGCGTGGGTCTTCTTTAATTCAGGACTCACCAAGATAGCCACTTGGGATAGCACCCTTTACTTGTTTGAATTGGAATACCAAGTGCCTCTTTTGCCTTGGGAATTGGCCGCTTACATGGGTACCGCAGCTGAATTGATTCTGCCGGTATTCTTAGCGCTTGGCTTGTTAACCCGACCAATGGCTGCAGTGCTGTTCGTTTTCAATATCATGGCCGTCGTGTCATACCCTGTATTGTGGGCGCAAGGCTTCTATGATCATCAGCTTTGGGGATTAATGATTCTTATCGTCGTGGTATGGGGAGCAGGACCATTTTCATTGGATAGAATCTTAAAAGCGCAGTTCAAAAGCTAAAGCTCTTTTCCATAGCCTCTAAATTTACATAGGTCCAAAACGCAAAAAACCACTCAATTGAGTGGTTTCTTTTTATCTGGAATAAACTACTTGTTTAGAAAAGCTTGTAGCTCTTCAGCAGAGATACCTTGCTCGGCTAGCTCTTTTGCTAGTAGCTGAACTTGTTCACCTTTACGAGATTCAACCACGCGTTGAAATTGGTAAATGATATCTCGCAAAGTATCAATTGGAACTTGTTTTGCCGCACTGCGAATACGCTCTTCACTTTGGTTTCCTAGCTCTTTAAGCAATTTACCAAACATGACCTTTTCAGGTGCATCTTCCATTTGTTCTAAGATGCGCGCCATTTCGTAGGTTGTTAATGACATTACAGTATTTTCCGTTGGGGACTAACGTTTCAATGAGTGACAAATATACCATGTTTTAACGTTTCGCAAACCGCCATTTGTATATTTTGTCACCCTTGAGACTTATGCCTTAGCAAACGTCGTGTGCCATGACTTACCCGCTTTGCTCGCAAGCACTAACAATGCAGGAACAATAAGGAACATTTGCAGCGCAATCATCACTTGAGACGTTAAATCAAGACGTTGCATCGTACCAACAAGCAGTCCAGAACCGCTCATTTGGAACAATCCAAGCAACGCAGCTGCGGTACCCGCACGGTCACCAAAAGGTTCAAGTGCCTTACCGGCTGCGGCACCAAGAATCCAAGCGAAGCCAACTGAAGATAGGAAAATCGGCAACATGAACGCGATCGCGCTAGCATGCTCAGCAAGCACCAGCATAACCACACCCGCTAAGCCAAGCGTTGAAATACCGACAACCAATGCTTTGTAAGTACCAAAACGATCCATAAACTTCGGCGCAGTGAATGCAGCCGTGATGTTGATAACCGCGTTAATACCAAACCAGAACGTAAACTCATTCATCGTCAAACCTAGGTTTTCCATCAGCACAACAGGTGCAGAGGTAACGTAAGCAAGGATTACTGCCATCGCCATTAAGCACAATGTCGCGTGGAAGATGAACGATGGTGTTTTCAATACCGACCAGTAACGCTCAAGTTTGAACACCGCGACCTTTTCTGTCGCCGGATTAGACTCTTTCATTTGGAAAAACAGAATGGTGCCAACCACGACAGCGAACACAGCCATAAAGCTAAAGTTCGAGCGCCAGCCAAACTGTTGAGTTAACCAAGCACCCAGAATCGGAGCTAGTGCAGGAATAAAGCAAATTGCACCATTGAGGTAACTGATCATGCGGCCACTTTTTTCCGGGCCAAATAGATCGCGAACCGTCGCAAAGGCTGCTACAGAAGTCGCACAAGCTCCTAAGCCTTGTAGCAGCCGAGCTATTAGCATCATATCAATCGATTGAGCTGCCCACGCCAAGCAAGCACTCAATGCATAGATACTAACACCTCCCAATGCAACGGTTCGACGTCCTAACTTATCAGCCAAAGGGCCTGCAAATAATTGCCCGACACCCATGGCGAATAAAAACCAAGTAATCGTATCTTGTGCTAGTGCGTGTTCCACGTGAAACGCTGTTGAAATTTGTGGCAGAGCTGGAAGATAAATATCTATAGCCAGAGGGCTAAATAGAACCAGCATTGCCAATAAAGCAACCTGCAGTTTACTAGGGGTTGGAAGCGCGTTAGAAGGCACAAGATTCTCCGAATGAGTTAATTTAGGTGCATAATAACCAACTAAAGATATGAACAAAAATGGCATATACTCATTAGCATTATTCCAAATAGGAAACTCACATGAATATCGAGAAACTATCACGCCTCGACCTCAATCTACTAGTTTGCTTGCAGGTGCTGATGGAAGAGCTGAGTGTCACTCGTACCGCACATAGATTATGCTTGAGCCAATCGGCTGTGAGTAAGTCGCTAGCCAAGCTTCGTGAACAATTTAATGACCCCCTTTTTACACGAAGTGCTCATGGCCTAAGACCGACACCGAAAGCTGTGTTCCTCAAGCCTCGATTAGAAACGCTGATCAATCAACTTGATGTGCTTACCCAACCGGAAACTTTCATTCCCAACAACAGCGACCATAGCTTTCACATTGCTGCCGTTGAGAGTGTTTACCCGCTGATTCTTCCGCACTTCTTACCGGCGATATTTCGACAAGCGCCTAAGGTCAATATCAACACCCACGCGTGGACCGAACAAACCTTTAAGAAGCTGCAGCTTGGCGAACTAGATATCGGACTCACTGGCAAAGACATCGACATCAACGATGCGCGTTTAACTATGCTGCCGCCAGACGACATTTGCGAACAAGAGATCTACCGCGATGCACAGATGTGTGTACTAAGACGCAACCACCCTGCTCTGAGTGGTAAATGGGATCTGGAAACCTACCTTGCGCAGCGTCATGTACAAGTAAGGTGTGATGGTAACGACCGCTGGCTGCTCGACTACAAACTGGCTGATCTTGGCCATCAACGTGATATCGCTATTTCTGTTCCAGACTTCAATAGCGCCGCAAGCCTGTGTACTTACACCGACTTTGTGTTTACCGCACCAAGCCACTTTACTTACCTCGTCGCTAAGCAGCTCGACTTAGTGGTTGTTCCTTTGCCAATGGAATTCCCACCGATGGCATACACTCTGTTTTGGCACCGTGATAGAGAAAATGACCCAGCGCTAACTTGGTTGCGAGATATCATCAAAGAAAAAACTCTGCATCTTAGATAAAAATGGCGTACAGCGTTTGCAGCAAACGAACAAAAGCGCTAGCTTATTGACCTAATAAGTCCCCTCATATGTATATCTACTGTGAGTGTTAACAAGGACCCTAACAATAAGGATAAACACAGATGCACAATATCACTGCTGAACGCGTTGCTGCGGTTCGAGCTTGGCTTGAAACAAACAACCTAGATGCCGTTATCATTCCACACGAAGACGAATATTTAGGTGAATACGTTCCAGCTCATAACGAGCGACTTCACTGGTTAACAGGTTTCACTGGCTCTGCTGGTGCGGCAGTTATCACTCGAGAGAACGCTGCTATTTCTGTTGATGGTCGCTACACGGTTCAGGTTCGTAAGCAGGTACCAGCAGAGTTATTTGAGTATCGCCACCTTATTGAAGAGCCGGCTTTAGATTGGGTCATCAGCTCTCTAGCACAAGGCAGCAAGGTTGCCTTCGACCCACGCATGCACACTGCAGCTTGGTTGAAAGGTGCCCAAGCTAAACTAGCAGAGAAAGTTGAGCTAACAACGCTATCAATAAACCCAATAGATGAGCTTTGGTCTGATCGTCCTGAACCTGTCGTGTCTGATGTTCGCCTAATGGCAACAAACGCCGTTGGTCAATCAAGCGAGAGCAAGCGTGCTGAGATTGCTGGCTTACTAAAAGCAAAAGGTGCGGACGCCGCTATCCTTACCGAACTCGATTCTATCTGTTGGTTGCTTAACATTCGTGGTTTAGACGTATCTCGCCTACCTGTTGTACTGTCTAATGCAATCATTCACGCTGATGAAAGCGTCGATTTCTTCCTAGACCCAGCACGCATCCCAGCAGGCTTTGAAGCACACGTTGGTAATGGTATTCGAGTTTCTCACCCATCAGAGCTTGAAGCACGCCTTCAGTCTCTAGAAGGTAACAATGTATCTGTCGATTCAGGCACGAGCAATGCTTGGTACACGCTTGTTCTACAAAACGCTGGCGCTCACATCATTGAAGCAGCAGACCCATGCCTAATGCCAAAAGCTGCTAAAAACGCAACTGAGATTGCCGGCATGAAAGCGTGTCACATTCGAGATGGCGTTGCGATGGCCAAGTTCTTGTCTTGGATTGATGCAGAAGTCGCGCAAGGTAACCTACACAACGAAGCGGTATTAGCTGACAAAGTAAAATCGTTCCGTGAGCAAGACCCAACGCTGATGGACTTAAGTTTTGACACAATTTCAGCAGCAGGTGGCAACGCTGCAATGTGTCACTACAACCACGAGAACCAACCTGAACCTGGTCAGCTAGAACTGAATACTCTGTACCTAGTCGATTCAGGCGGTCAGTACTTAGATGGCACAACCGACATCACTCGTACTATCGCGATTGGCCAACCAAGTGACGAAATGATTCAGCAGTTCACGTTAGCGCTTAAAGGTCACATCGGCATCGCACGAGCTCGCTTCCCACAAGGCACTCGTGGTTTCCAGCTGGATATCTTAGCGCGTCAACACTTATGGGCAGAAGGCTTCGATTACGATCATGGTACTGGTCACGGTGTTGGTCACTTCCTAAGTGTTCATGAAGGCCCACAAAGCATCTCTAAGAAGCTTATCGACGTACCTCTTGTTGAAGGCATGGTGTTATCAAACGAGCCGGGTTACTACCGTGCTGATGAGTTTGGTATCCGTATCGAGAACCTAGAATTGGTCGTTGAGCTTCCTACTCAAGGTGACTTCTCAGTACTAACGTTTGAATCGCTAACACGTTGCCCTATTGATAAGCGCAACATCAACGTCGATCTACTGACACGACCTGAGCTTGCATGGCTAAACGATTACCATCAGAAAGTATGGAACGATGTTAGCCCATTAGTTGAAGGTGATACTTTGGAATGGCTACGCCAATCAACAACACCACTTGCTCACGCTTAATGACTTGCTAGGCAGGTAACTGAACCCAAGCTAGTTAGCTCAGTTTGATATTAAAACGGCTACCCTTAGGTAGCCGTTTTTGTTTGTCGATTTCACATCATTGATGTTTCACGTGGAACATCAGCCAAGATGTTATACCAAACTGGATAAGTAGGTGATCAGATAATTGCGCAGGAAAAATCGCTTAGAGCAAGGCATAGATTGCAGCTAGCTAGTTGGCCTACCTACAAAATCTATAACGATGCTATCAGCGATTTTAACTAGCAAGAATGTCCAGATACTTATTTAGATTGGTATTAGTTAGCCTGAGTAAGCGCTATGCCAATCTCGCCATACCGGGTCGAAGCCTCTTTGACGAATCATAGCCTCAACATCAGCCGCACTTCGTTCATCACTTATCTCAAACTGCTCAAGCTCTTCCTCACTCGAAGCATAACCGCCCGGTTGAGTTTTTGATGCGGCAGACATGCTAGTGATACCTAATGGCAACACGTTATCGCGGAACGTTGCAGACTCACGAGTCGAAAGAGACAACTCCACCTCAGGGTTTAATAGTCGATATGCGCAGATAAGTTGCACCAACTGCTTATCACTCATAACAGACTTAGGCTGCAAACCACCCTCGCACGGACGAAGACGCGGGAATGAAATTGAATAGCGAGTCTGCCAATAAGTGCGCTCTAGGTAATCTAAGTGAGCAGCAACAAAAAAGCAGTCGGTTCGCCAATCTTCCAAACCAATCAAGGCACCAATCCCTATCTTATCGATCCCCGCCTTTGCCAAGCGATCAGGGGTTTCAAGACGATATTCAAAATCCATTTTATTACCACGTAGATGATGCTCAGCGTAGGTCCTTGGTTGATAGGTCTCTTGATAAACCATCACCGCATCTAAACCGAGCGTTTTAAGTTCTGCGTAATCTTGTTGGTCAAGCGGCTGCACTTCCATCGCGAGGTAGTTGAATTGCTTTTTGATATTCGGCAACACCTGTCGAAAGTAATTCATCCCGACCTTAGTTTCATGTTCACCGGTGACCAACAAAACGCTATCGAACTTCATCTTTTTGATGGCCGCACTTTCGGCATCAATTTCATCCAAAGTAAGTGTTCGACGCTTAATGCGGTTCTCCATTGAGAAACCACAATACGTGCACGCATTCGCGCATAAATTTGAGAGGTACAAAGGAATATAAAGCGACATCGTATTGCCAAATCGCTTACGAGTTAGCGCCAACGATTGTTGTGCCATCTGCTCTAAGTAAGGTTCTGCCGCCGGAGAGATCAGAGCCTTAAAGTCTTCTAAGTCACGTTTGGGTTTACTCAGAGCACGTTCAACATCCGCTGCCGTTTTACTGAAGATAGACATACCAATGTCATCCCAGTTGAGCTGTTTAAATCGATCAACAAACGTCATAGCACTGCTACTCGTCTAGGAATGAAGTTAACGGGCTTGAAGCAACCGCGTGAGATACTTTTCCTGCAAGTCCAGCAAGGTAAGCCATACGCCCCGCTTCAACTGCCAACTTAAACGCAATTGCCATTTCAACCGGCTGTTGAGAAGCAGCAATTGCGGTATTCACTAACACTGCGTCTGCGCCCATTTCCATTGCACGTGCAGCATGTGATGGCGCGCCAATGCCCGCATCAACAATCACAGGGACATTCGCTTGGTCGATAATGATCTCTAAGAAGTCTGCAGACGCAATACCCTTATTTGAACCAATAGGCGCACCCAACGGCATAACTGCCGCACAACCTACCTCTTCCAAACGCTTACACAAAACAGGGTCGGCATGGCAATAAGGCAACACAACAAAGCCATCTTTGACCAGTTGCTCAGCAGCTTTAAGCGTTTCAATTGGGTCCGGCATCAAGTACTTTGGATCTGGGTGAATTTCCAGTTTAAGCCAGTTTGTGCCTAGCGCTTCACGAGCCAAATGCGCAGCAAAGACGGCATCTTTTGCACTCTTCGCCCCAGAGGTATTCGGTAGCAAGTTCACGCCAGCATCAATGATGGGTTGTAAAATGTCGTCTTGCTCAGAGCGAATATCAACTCTCTTAAGCGCCATAGTTGCCAATTGCGAACCTGAAGCCTCGATAGCACTCGCCATCAATTGCTTATTGGCGAACTTACCCGTTCCAGTGAAGAGTCGAGATTGAAACGTCTTATCAGCGATAGTTAACATGGTTAGCCTCCTGCAATGGCTTGGAAAAGAGATATAGCGTCGCCTTCATTAACGACTGTTTGTTGCCACTGGCTACGCGGGACAACCGCATTATTGATTGCAAACACACAACCTAGATCAGGTAATGCTAGAACTTGGATAATGTCCGCTAGAGACGACGAGTGTGCTACTTGTTCTGATTGTTCGTTTATCGAGATCGTTATATGGCTCATTGGATTTCTTCTTCTAAATGCTTAACTACAGACGCGCTGCACACAGGACATTCACTATCTTGAGTGACCATAAGGTTTTGCCAATTCATCGTCTGGCCATCGAACAGTTTGAGTTGATGTGTTGCGACCTGAAACTCACCACGAGTTAGACGTTGAATAGCAGCCAAAGCTTGAAGGTTACCTATGGTGCCAACAACTGGGCCTATGATGCCGCTATCGCTACAACGAGTCGTTTGTGGATGATGTCTGAACGGGAACAAGCAGTGATAGCACCCTTTCTGATTCTGATAATCAAATACAATAAATTGGCCTTTCCAGCCAATTGCAGAACCAGAAATCAAAGGGGTCTTCGCGCTGAAACATGCTTGGTTAACCTGCTGGCGTGACTCGAAGTTGTCAGTACAATCCAACACTAAGTCAGCTAGCATCACTTCAAGCTCAAGCTGACTTTCACTCATTCGTTGATTGATGGTTCTTACTTGGCTGCGACCATTGAGCTCACTCAGTTGTTGCTTCAACGCTTCAACCTTAGGCGAACCTAACTGATTTTCCCTGAACGCGACCTGTCGTTGCAGGTTCGATGAATCGACACAATCATCATCGACCAGCACGATCTTTCCAACACCAGAAGCAGCCAGGTAAAGAGCCGCAGCATTACCTAAGCCACCACAACCGATTATCAACACATGACTATTTAGTAGGTTGCGTTGCCCTTGCTCACCCACTTCAGGTAACGCAATTTGTCGTTGATAACGAATGAATTCAAAGTCACTCAGCATAGCTAGGCTCCTGCATAACCTCTTCCTTAAGAGTTGGAGATTTAGGTGCCATGAGTTGTTCGAAAAATTCGATCACTTTCTGTGGGTCTTCAGCCAATGTAATCGCACGTACCACCGCCAAACTCGATACCCCACACTCCCACACCTGCTCAGCTGTCGATTGGTCAATACCGCCAATAGCAACCGTCGGATAACCGATGAGTTGTTCTGTGTATGGGATAGTATCAATCAGCTGTTGATACAGAGATAAACGAACTAAACCCTGAGGTTTCGATGGCATCTGTTTAGTTGTTGTTGGGAAGATATGCCCTAGCGCAATATAGCTTGGGTTGATTTGAACAATGCGTAGCAACTCGTAATAGCCATGAGTCGAGAGACCGATCTTAATACCTGCTTGGCTCAACTGTGAGAGGTTTGATTCTTCAATATCCTCTTGCCCCAAATGAACACCAAACGCGTCATGCTTGAGTGCAAGCTGCCAATAATCATTGATAAAAACCTGAGCGTTATGCTCTCGACCAAGCTCGATTGATCGCGCAACTTGTTGTTCTAAGTCCGCTTGCAGAGGGTTTTTAATACGTAGTTGAACAGTGTTGATTCCAAGCTTGAGCAACCTTTCGATCCACTCAACATCATCAACCACAGGGTATAGCCCTAGGCTACTCTTGCTCAATTCAGGGAACGAAAGTGATGTTCCTTGGTGCGCCCAACCGACACTAATATCCAGTCGCTCATCTTCCAAAATTGGAATTGGAAAGTTTTGGTAATGTGCTGGCCATGTTCCACGTGAAACATTGGACGATGCGCGAGCTAAAACCAATGCGTCTTCTAATGGGAACTCCAACGCCAACAAAGTAAGTAACCAGGCAAAGTGGCCGTGATTATCTAACTCCTGATGTGCTGTAGTGTCACTCTTGATAGCACGATTAGCATATAAGTGTGACCAGATATCTAACACAGCTGAATCATCTGAGACACCGATATAGATGGTATTCGGAGTTTGTGTAAAGGCATCACAAACGTCAATTAGCGCGACTGAATTACTGTAATCAACAACATGGTTCAGTTCCGCCAACTGACACTTCGCCAATGAATCAACATCATGAGCGAAGCCAATAGATAACGCATGCTGAGTGTCAACGATAGAGAAGTATTGAGTTGGGCTTACACCCAACTCAACTGCATCGGTTGCCAAGCCTTGTCGCTTAGCAACCAATAGACAGTTCTGCACCTCTCCCGTTAACTCAATATTTTGAGATGGGATGAGTATCTTCACTGTCATTATTCCTCTAATTGAGCTTCTTTTGCACCTACTGCAGGGTGGTAAAGTTCAGACCCAGTATCACGGAACTCTTGTGATTTCTGACGCATCCCTTCCAACGGGTTATCTAGCATCTTAATCTCGATAGCCTGATCCGCGGCTACTTGTTCTGTATCTTTCGCATACTCTCGGACTTCCTGAGAGATCTTCATCGAGCAGAATTTAGGTCCACACATTGAGCAGAAGTGAGCAACCTTACCGGATTCTTGTGGCAGAGTTTCATCATGGAAAGAACGGGCTGTTTCAGGGTCTAAAGCTAGATTAAATTGGTCTTCCCAACGGAATTCAAAACGTGCTTTAGATAATGCATTATCTCGGATTTGTGCGCCTGGGTGCCCTTTCGCAAGGTCAGCAGCGTGTGCAGCAAGCTTGTATGTAATCAGGCCGGTCTTCACATCTTCTTTATTTGGTAGACCTAAATGCTCTTTAGGTGTGACATAACAGAGCATCGCACAGCCGTACCAACCAATCATGGCCGCCCCAATACCAGAGGTAATATGGTCGTAACCAGGGGCAATATCTGTCGTCAATGGGCCTAAAGTATAAAAAGGCGCTTCATGGCAGTGTTCTAACTGCTCGTCCATGTTCTCTTTAATTAGGTGCATTGGCACATGTCCAGGGCCTTCAATGATCACCTGAACGTCGTATTCCCAAGCCACTTTAGTCAACTCACCTAGAGTACGTAACTCCGAGAATTGGGCCTCATCATTGGCATCTGCAATTGAGCCTGGGCGTAAACCGTCACCTAATGACAGAGCAACATCGTACTTCGCACAGATCTCACAGATCTCGCGGAAGTGAGTATAGAGGAAACTTTCTTGGTGATGAGCAAGACACCATTTCGCGATAATAGAACCACCACGAGAAACAATGCCGGTCACACGTTTAGCCGTCATAGGAACGTAGCGAAGCAACAAACCAGCGTGGATAGTGAAGTAATCAACACCCTGCTCGGCTTGTTCAATCAAAGTATCGCGCATCACTTCCCAGTTAAGATCTTCCGCAACGCCATTCACTTTTTCAAGGGCTTGATACATAGGAACCGTACCGATTGGTACTGGGCTATTACGCAGGATCCACTCACGAGTCTCGTGAATATTACGCCCTGTGGAAAGGTCCATCACGGTATCGCCACCCCAACGGGTCGACCATACTAACTTCTCAACTTCTTCTTCAATCGAAGAGCTTACTGAAGAGTTGCCGATATTAGCGTTCACCTTCACTAAGAAGTTACGACCAATAATCATCGGTTCTGATTCTGGGTGGTTGATGTTTGAAGGGATAATAGCTCGACCTTCAGCAACCTCTTTACACACGAACTCAGGAGTAATTTCTTTCGGCAGGTTTGCGCCAAAGTTATGGCCAGGATGTTGGTGGTTAAGCTGCTCATCAGCAAACTTCTGACGTCCCATGTTCTCACGTATAGCAATGTACTCCATCTCAGGAGTGATAATCCCCTGACGAGCATAGTGCAGCTGAGTAACACATTGATCGCCAGTCGCGCGACGAATTCTAGGTAGGTTGCCGTAACGAAGGTCGTCTAGAGTTTCATCTTCTAAACGTTCTTTAGTGTAAACAGAGCTTACATCGTCTAACAGTTCCGTATCACCACGCTCATCAATCCATTGCTCACGCAACTTAGGAAGGCCACTATACAGGTCTATTTGATGTGTCGGGTCAGTATAAACACCTGAGGTATCGTAAACTTGAATGGGTACATTAGGTTCGAATACAGGCTCTTTTTTGCTACCACCGACAAGGCTATCAGCGAGTGATATTTCTCGTACAGGGACTTGAATATCTTCTCGAGATCCTTGGATATAAGCTTTTTTTGAATTTGGATAAGGTTGTACGGATAAAGAATCGATGAAATTCTTCGCTTCCAGTCTTGCTTGTTTACGACTCGACATAGCATTTTTCCTTGGCTTTTAGCCATTATTTATAGGGATAAAAATGCTTGACGGATTAGATGCTACAAGAGGGATCACGGTAAGAAATACAGTTGTGATCTGGAGATAGATCTCTAGAGGGATTCTAGTTAGATATCTACTCTTGTTCCCTTCGCAGGTATTAGCCTGATCAGGTTCAACGGATCCCGAGTTAACGGTCTCAGCCATATGGCACTCCGACAAGTTCGATCGAGTATATAAAAACGGCTTGGATAAACCAAGCCGAGTTGTTAACAAATCGTAAGAAAGTTTTAAGACTTTATCAAAAGTTGGAAGCCGATCCATGCTGCTGAGATGCTGAGAACCACGTTGAGTAACACATTGAGTCCCATCTTAAAGAAAGCACCCTGCTGCATGAGAAGCACGTTATCCATCGAAAATGTAGAAAATGTAGTCAGTGCTCCAAGGAAACCAAGACCGATAATTTGTCTCCATGGTTCTGTCGCAACCATCTCATTCTCAAACGCTGCGATGAGTAAGCCCATAATTAAAGAGCCAATCACGTTAACGGTTATCGTACCATAAGGAAAACCACGCCCTAGCATCACCACACATAACTCTGAAATCAAATAGCGCGAACAAGCACCAAATGCACCACCAATGGCAATAAAACCTAAAATAGATAACTGACCCATGAATCCTCCCAAACAATAATCCCTATATTCTAGCTTTAACGCCGATAAAAGCGAGGGTAGAAACTAAGAATGCATGCGCAAATATTAAACGTTACAGGTGTCACTTAACTTCGATATATCCCATTAAACCCGTTTTCATGTGTTCTATAACATGACAGTGATACATCCAACGTCCTGGGTTGTCGGCAACAAATGCAGCTTTAGCTCGACCATTCTTTCCAAGTAACACAGTATCGGTATGGAAAGGTTCTTCAATTTTTTTACCATCAAGTTCCAATACAGTGAATGTATGACCATGAATATGAATCGGGTGATGATATTGAGTGACGTTCTTAAGATCGAATATGTAAGTCTTACCTAGCTCTAAAGTCGCCAACGGCTCAGGGATATTGTCTTTGCTCATCCCCTCCCACGCTCGTTTATTAGTAAGCCAAAATTTAGGCATCGATTTACCATCTTTAGATACAGGTGAAACCGCCCCCTCCCACTCGAACACGAAATCGATCTCTTCAGCATTAGCAAGATCTAGGTTAGGTACTGGATTCAATGGTAATAATGGCAACACTCGCTCTTGAGTAAATGCTGAATCTACGACTTCAAATTCACACAAAGAAAATGGGAAACGCCCCTTCATTTGGAGAACGTTAACTCGCTCACCAGCTTTAGGAGCGACCAGTCCGATATCAACACGCATACCCGGACCAATTTTATGTTGAGTAAGTTTATAAGGCGTTTTCACAGGGTTACCATCAATGGCAATCACCCATGCCTCAGCCCCTTCGATAGCAATAGGATAAGTGATCGTATTATCGACATTCGCAATACGCAGTCGAGTCGTTGCGTGCTGCTTTAATTGGTATACAGGTTCATGAACACCATTGACGCTGCTCCACTCTCCTGGAGTACCCATACGAGCACTGAGTCGAGGAATCATTAAGTCTTTCCATTGACCTTGCTTGTCGATATGCCAATGTTTAAGCATCAATGCGTGTTCTTCGTCAAACTGCACGGGAGTGCTCTCTTCTACGATAATAAGGCCAACTAAACCCATACCAAGTTGTTTAACGCTATTCATATGTGGGTGATACCAAAATGTGCCAGCATCTGGCGGCGTAAACTCATAAATGAATGTTTCACCTGGCATGATCGGTGGCTGACTTAAGAAGGGAACACCGTCCATTTCGATAGGAATTCTTAAGCCATGCCAATGGATAGTCGTCGGCTCTGATAGCTTATTCGTAAAACGAATTGTGACCTTTTCACCCTGTCGACATCGAATCGTCGGAGCTGGGATCTGTCCATTAAAAGCTAAAACATTGGTATCAAATCCCGCGACTAACTCAGCAGTTGAAGGTTCAGCAGTTAAGTCATAAACATACTTACCTTGCCCATCAACAGACTGCTTCATAGAACAAGCAGACAAAACAGTTAGTGCAGATATAGCGAGAGATGATTGAATAAACTTACGACGGGAAATATCCATATTTGTTGCCTTTTAGTAATAACGACCAAAATGTAACAAAATATTGAGAATAATTCTCATAAAGAAGTGCGGATTGTTCATAAAAGAAGCTGGGGTAAGTGAGCACTTACCTTTCTAAGGTCAAATATCAGACAATGCAAGAAATGACAGCTTAAATATCACACATAGAAAGCCAAAAGACCTCCCTCTTCGACTAGATCTTCAAACTATTACGGAGGCGTTAAGGTTCGAATATCAACATATCCAAATTAGAAGAATTAGGTAAAACTATTATAAGTCGAAGCTAATAAAAAAGGCTCCAGAATTTCTGCTGAGACTTTAAATATGGCAGGAGTAGAGGTTTAGACTACAGCACGCGCTGTTTGGTAAGTCGGGGAATCCGCTGCTCTGCTAATGGCATATATTAGATTCAGAAAATAAAAAGGCTCTAGCATTTCTGCTAGAGCCTTAAATATGGCAGGGGTGGAGAGATTCGAACTCCCAACACGCGGATTTGGAATTCTACAAAACCAAACATAAAAACAGCATGTTAGAGCAATTCAAAAACCAATCGACTCGTATTTCAGTCTATTTCGGTATTTTATTTAGCTACAATTCTATAAGTTAGACTCATTTAAGCACTCGGAATTTTCTGACTCACTTTTGCCCCTAAATTGGTTTCGCCAAAAAGTCTGCATTCACAGTCGAGTGGCTTTTGGCCTAATAGAACTAATCTGATACCTAAACTCAAAAAGAACGTAAACTGGGTATCAGAGTGCAATTCTTAGTTCAAAGCAACTCGATGACTTTTGCTCTACAAACCGATCTTAATGCGTCACAAACTTACAAGGCGTATGGCGGCTCAAGTGTTTAAAATCTTCGCTAAGAGCGTTTGAGGTGGTCTGAGGGCTGTTTCTGATGGCAAACTCGCACATTAACCATAATAGGAATAGTACGAACCAGATCTAGATACAAAAACGGCTCCCGATTGGGAGCCGTTCTTCGTTACGGACTTTCCACTATGAGCCTTTGACTGGTCAAAGTGTCATTTAAAGCAGTTAATTGTCCCGAACGTTTTGCTGGGAGTAATAAACACCTGAAATTATTGGTATGCTCATTACCAAATATAATAATGAGGTGTTAGATGTCTGACAAATACCCTTTCCCATCTTCAAAATCCATGTACTGGTCACATACCGATACTTCGTATGACCAAGCGGTTTCTATGTTTGATTCATTGTCCGATTTACAAAAAAAAATGATGAATAGCCCTGTTCTTGCTCCAAAAACTCTTGAGATGAGAGAACAAAAGCAAGCCCAAAAAGATGCTTTAGAGAAGAGCAAACAAGAAACGCCTTCTTCGCCCGCCGAGTCAGTTCCTAATAACCCTGCTACGCCGTCCTCGGATTCCACAGAGTCCGAAGTCTCTTTAGAGAATGTGTTTATGCTGGGTTGGTGTCAGGTTGAAGAAACAGGGCAACTAGATTTGATGTGGGATGAGCTCTTTACCCCTGAGACTTCTCAGAAAACGATCAATTTCATTAAAGGTCAGAATCGACATTTAAATTCTTATGTGAGGCAGGGAGAGATTGTAGTGCTACCTACAATGCGGCCTGTTGAGGAGAAGGATAAGCAAGCTCTCAAGGATTTAAAAGGGGAGGCTCAAGCCGCGAGTACTGAGCTGGCGAAACTGAAAAATGAAGAGGTAGCGACATTACATCGTCACTTTGATTTGTTTTCCTATCAGCTAGAAAAACGCATAAGAGAGGATGGATTACCGAGTGATTATTATGCTCAGGTTTCTACTGGCGTTGGGGCTACGGCTATGATTGTTGAGCAGAACTTAACGAACATCCAAAATGTTGTTTTAGAGATCAATGATTTGTATGCGTCACAAGTGGCTATGGCAAGTCGAACCGGTGGAATGAATTACGGTTCGTTTATCGCAGAGCGAGCGACCTTATTTCAAAAGTTGGACGGCTCGTTTGCGATGCTCTCTAAGCGAAGTGTTGAAATCCCAGCTTATCGTCAGGTTAAGCGTAATTTAAAGCTCTCCAGTAAATCGGTGATCCATCACGCGGATGAAATATTGAAATCAGGTTTTGTGCCATGCCTTGGAAAGCGAACCGCGAATATTGCTATCGGAATTTCTGCGGCGAGAGGGTTAGGTTATATCGGCCTTGGTCTTGGTGTTGCGAGTGGCGTTAGCAGCATTTATGATGCTTGCAAAGTAGACGGCTCTGGCGAATGCGGAAAGACAACGACCCGTGAAGTTGGTGGATTTATTGGCGGATGGTATGGAGGGAGTGTAGGTGGTAGTGCTATGACTTCTGGTGTGTTACTTGTTCTAGGTGTTGTCGGTATCACTTCTGCCCCCGTACTCGCAATTGCTGCGGTAGGCTCATTTGTGGTGGGGGGAGCTGTTGGTGGTATAGCTGGCTCAACGGCAGGGAAGTCTGCTGGTGATGGTGCTTACTTTGTATATGAATGGCTTACGGAATAATTATGTCAAATGCTGTTTGGTGGGAGTTTTTTATTATGATACCTGCCGCAATTTTTGGAGCTTACGCTGTAGTTTGGTCGATTCCTGGAGTTGTCATGAGCGCTATGGTTTCTTTAGGAGATCCTCAGCGAATAGT
The DNA here is from genome assembly GCF_041439295.1 of Vibrio sp. 1F253. Taxonomy (NCBI): domain Bacteria; kingdom Pseudomonadati; phylum Pseudomonadota; class Gammaproteobacteria; order Vibrionales; family Vibrionaceae; genus Vibrio; species Vibrio sp. 1F253. The sequence goes on from NZ_JBGONU010000046.1 coordinate 39,012, forward strand.
TTTCATTGATCATCAACTGTCTAAGAATGTGGATAAATTACATGCGAACAGGATGTGTATGATTTCTGCTTACATCAATAAAAGGTTGTTCCATTATTGGGTGAAATATCCATTTATTCGTAAACGAGCCACCACTGACTCTTTAAAATTCAAAGTGTTTATGTGGGTCAATGCATTAGGTGTGTGGAGTTGGATCGGACTGATTTGTTTTGTTTTACTTGCTAAAGGGGTCGGGATTTAACGTAACAGCACTTAGTGCGCACCTAAACCAATACTTTGCTAGTGCGATGCTACTCATCGCATTAGCTCTTCACAAGTAAATTTGCCATACCTGTAGTTATTGGTGATTTGCTAATTTAGCAAAAGCACTGGCAAATAATTGTCCAGAGACGTGTTATGCCGCAATACTCTGGGATTGCTATGCTCTGGGACAAACGAGTTAAGAATCAGTCGGGTTTTGATGCTGATTCAAAGGATTCAGCATCAAAGTCTCTTCTAAATGTTCAGGGG
>NZ_JBGONU010000047.1:0-34958 GCF_041439295.1 Vibrio sp. 1F253
TGGCTCTGGCTCTGGCTCTGGCTCTGGCTCTGGCTCTGGCTCTGGCTCTGGCTCTTTAGTTTGTGATTCGCCGCTAGACTCGTCAACAAGAAAAGCATCAGATTCAAAGTTTTCATCGCCTAACAGCGCGGTAAAGTAATCATCGATTGCTTGTTCACTCGATAAACTTGGTTGCGTCAATGTCGATTCGTTATTCGCGCTCATTTATCGCTAACCTCTCGAGATAAATAAGCAGCTGTTTATAAGCAAATACACCACGGCTACCCGATGCGAAATGAGATGCTGGCAAACGTTTTAGACTGGCATCGCGAAACTTGGTATCAATCGGCACAGCAGAGGTCCAAACTTGGTTTGGATAGTCATCTTTAAGCTGAGTCAATGTTTGCAATGATGCTTTCGTTCGCTTGTCGTACATCGTCGGGACAATCGTCACCTTAAACGGTGTTTTGCGAGACTTCTGCATAATAGTTAGAGTGCGAATCATGCGCTCTAAACCTTTCATCGCCAAAAATTCAGTCTGTACCGGAATCAAGATACGATCACTGGCAGCCAACGCATTCACCATCATCACACCAAGAATAGGCGGACAATCGATAAGCACGTAGTCATAGTCATCTTTCAAAGCGGCCAAAGCACGCTTTAAGATCAACCCCATACCACTTCGATTTCCCATTACACGGTCTAATGTCGCCAATGACATGTGTGCGGGAATAATATCGATACCTTCAATTTCGGTCTGTATAGTCAACGCTCTCACAGCTTGCGTAGAAAACTCACGCAGCTGGAACAGATCAAACAGGCTCGATTCCACCGTATCTGAGTCGTAACCCAAATAGGTGGTTAGTGATGCATGTGGGTCAGTATCAACCAACAACACACGATGACCCTTTAAGGCAAGTAAGCCAGCTAGGGTCACTGTCGTCGTCGTTTTTCCAACGCCACCTTTTTGGTTTGCAACACTCCAAACAATCATGTCGATTTACCTAAGCTAACCCAACTTCGACCAAAATCCGTTCCGCAACGCGGTCTAGAGGTAGGTCTTCAGTAGAAATGCCAGCTTTTGCTACAGCTTGAGGCATACCATATACAACACAACTATCTTCGTCTTGCGCCCAAATGGTCGAACCCGCTGTTTTTAACATGCGAGAACCTTCTCGACCATCAGCACCCATACCGGTCAGTATCATAGACAACACTTTATCGCCGTAGATCTTAGCTGCAGAACCAAAAGTGACATCCACACAAGGCTTGTAGTTCATTCGGTCACCACCATCGATAATCTTCAGACGCGCCGAACCCGGGCGACCATCAATCATCATTTGCTTTCCGCCTGGAGCAAGATAAGCCACCCCAGGTTTCAACAGGTCTCCGTCTTGAGCTTCACGAACTTCAATCTTACACAAGGTATTCAATCGGCTAGCAAAAGCAGCGGTGAACGTTGCTGGCATATGCTGCACTAACACAATCGGATGTGGGTAGCTGGCAGGGATGCGTGTCAAAATTTTCTGTAGTGCAACTGGCCCACCAGTAGAAGTACCAATAGCAGTTAATTGATACTTTTTACCCGAGGCTCTGAATTTCGCGGTTGAAGCAACCGCTGGTTTAGCAGCAGGGGCTGTTGCTGAAATAGATTGGCGCAATGGCGCTGATGTTGACGCCGTAGCTGTTGCAGTAGCTCTTGGCGCAACAGGAGTACGTCGCATAAACGCGCGCTTTGCAGCAATCTGAATCACGCGCTGTTGAAGCAATGCGACAGCATCGTCACGGTTACGAGCGATGTCTTCAAATTTCTTAGGTAAGAAATCTAGAGCACCCGCGTCTAACGCATCTAACGTTGCTCTTGCACCATCATGCGTTAACGATGAAAACATCAAAATAGGCGTTGGAGACGCAGCCATAATTTCACGAACGGCAGTAATACCGTCCATGACAGGCATCTCGATGTCCATAGTAATTACGTCAGGTCTTAGCTTTTTCGCTTTCTCAACCGCTTCTTTACCGTTTACTGCTACATCGATGACTTCTAGGCGAGCCTCCGAGTTGATGATCTCGCTTACTCTACGACGGAAGAAGCTCGAATCATCAACGACTAATACTTTAATCGCCATATTTATCCTTAAGTTAAATTCTTGATGCAGCTGCGTACTGCTTCAACAAGTCCGGCACATCTAAAATCAATGCTATGTGACCGTCACTTGTAATTGTCGCACCTGCCATTCCTGGCGTGCCTTGAAGAAGCTTATCAAGTGGCTTAATAACCACTTCTTCTTGGCCGATAAGCGCATCTACAACAAAACCAACACGTTGACTACCAAGTTGCACAATAACAACATGACCATGACCTTGACGTCCTTCAACAAGACCTTCTTTAGGTGTAAGCCAATTTTGTAAGTAGAACAGTGGAATAGACTTATCGCGAACGATAATAGTCAGCTGACCATCAACCACGTTTGTGCGGCTTAGGTCTAAGTGGAAGATTTCATTTACAGAAGCCAGTGGCAATGCGAACGGGTGACCCGCAACACCGACCATTAAGGTTGGTAGAATCGCAAGTGTCAACGGAACCTTAATGGTTATCTTGGTGCCTTGGCCCATCTCTGAATCGATATCAATAGAACCATTCAGTGTGTTGATCGCTGTTTTCACAACGTCCATACCTACACCACGGCCAGAGATATCTGAGATCTTTTCTTTACTTGAAAAGCCAGGAGCAAAGATTAGATTGAAACACTCTTTATTTGTTAGGCGAGACGCTGCATCATCATCCATCAGACCGCGCTTAACCGCGATAGCACGAAGCTTATCAGGGTCCATACCGCCGCCATCATCAACGATAGCCAGTTCAATGTGGTCGCCTTCTTGAGAGGCGGACAGAATCACTTTACCGGTTTTAGATTTTCCCGCAGCAACACGGTCGTCCGGCATTTCGATACCATGATCTACAGAGTTTCTCACCAAGTGAATCAGGGGATCAGCAAGTGCTTCTACTAAGTTTTTATCAAGATCCGTTTCTTCGCCACGCATTTCAAGAACGATGTCTTTCTTCAAGGTACGAGCAAGGTCACGGACAACGCGAGGGAAGCGACCAAATACTTTCTTGATCGGCTGCATACGCGTCTTCATTACTGCACCTTGTAGGTCAGCAGTAACAACGTCTAAGTTAGAGACAGCTTTCGACATTTCTTCGTCGTTGCTGTTTAAACCTAAGCTAACGAGGCGGTTACGAACCAATACTAGCTCACCCACCATATTCATGATGGTATCCAGTGTTGATGTATCAACACGAACTGTGGCTTCAGCTTGCTGCTTCTTCGCAGGCGCTTTAACTTCAGCTTTTGCTGGTACGCTAGGCTTAGGCTCTGCTTTTACAGCAACAGGAGCAGGCTGTGGTTTAGGAGCGACTTTCGGCGCAACAGGCTCAGGCTTCGCTTGTACAGGCTTAGTCGCAGCATCCAACTCTTCAATTGAAGGGCCGTTACCTGAACCGTGTAACTGGTCAAGTAAACTCTCAAACTCAGCATCAGTCATTAGGTCATCGCCTTCAGACTTTACTGGTGCTTTGGCTACCGGAGCGACTGGAGGAGGTGGTGGCGTTGAGCTTGCAGCTGTCGGGCTTTGACCTGCACCATGCAACTCATCTAACAACTTTTCAAATTCGTCGTCAGTAATGTCACCACTCGCAGCTACTGGCTGAGGTGCCACAGGTGCTGGCGCTGGTGTGTCTACAGATGATGTCGTTGGTGAACCACCCTTACCGTGAAGTTCATCAAGTAAACGCTCAAATTCATCTTCAGAAATATCATCCACGGAAGATGCACTGATGTTTGAACTTTCAACAGTAGGTTCCGGAGCAATAACAGGCTCAGGAGCTGCAACGATAGGCTCAGAGATAACCGGTGCTGGAGCTTCTACTGCCACAACTTCATCTTCAGACTCTGGCTTACAGAGGCGATGAAGTTCATCCAGTAAAGATTGGTCTGCTGGTACTAAAGCTTCCTCATCTTGCACGGCTTTAAACTGTACATTGACTGTATCTAAAGCCTGTAGCATCGTATCCATCAGTCCTGATGTTACACTGCGTTGGCCATTTCTTAGAATGTCGAACACATTCTCAGCACCATGACAAGTATCCACCAGCTCGGTCAATGCTAGGAAACCAGCACCACCTTTTACTGTATGGAAACCACGGAAAATAGCGTTTAGTAGTTCTTTGTCGTCAGGGTTATTCTCTAGCTCTACCAGTTGTTCTGATAGAAGTTCGAGGATCTCTCCTGCTTCGACTAAAAAGTCCTGAAGAATATCTTCGTCTAAATCGTAGCTCATACGTTACCTTTAAAATCCAAGACTGGATAACAAATCGTCGACTTCATCTTGAGATGCAACAGCATCCTCACGAGCTTCTGGGTTCATGATCGGACCCTCTGGAGCAATAGATGACTTCTTATCTGTCTCTGGTGTTGGTTCTATTTGATTCGCACCGAATACGGTGAGAATCTCTACCAGACGTCCTTCAACCTCATTCACCAAGGTAATAACTTTGCTAATAATCTGCCCAGTTAAATCTTGGAAATCCTGAGCCATCAAGATTTCAGTCAGTTGTCCACGTAGTTCAGTACTATCACCTTCTACTTGGACAAGTAATCCATCAATGCGGTGGCATAAAGCTTTGAATGTTACTAGCTCAATGCGGCCATGCATCAGTTCATTCCATTGAGGCCTTACTTGAAGTAAACACTCGTGTAAATTAGTTGCAATTGGCATACAGCGATCGACAGCGTCCATCGTTTTGTTCGCCGCAACTTCCGTTTTATCAATGACATATTGAAGGCGATCCCTGGCGTCAGGGATTTCATCATTTGCGATAACGTTAATACGCTCGTCAAAGTTGAATTGTGTCAAAGAATCATGGAGGTCACGAGTCAGACTGCCTATTTCTTGAAGCATTGGGTTATCTTGAAGATTAAAATTATCTTCATAAATGCTTCTAACAAGAGAATCAGCACCTTGCTGCTCGTCGTTTTCAAGCAGCTCTACTAATTTTTTTGCTTGTTCTAATGAAATCATCCTGAGTCCGGCCTTACTCCGCATAGTTTGTGACGCTTCAGCTTTAGAGGTAAACGGGAAACAAAAAAGTTAATGTCTCTCTATGAAGCGCCTGAAACAGGTTATTATGAGTGCTTATAAACGCTCAAAAATCTTGTCGAGTTTCTCTTTTAGAGTTGCGGCAGTGAACGGCTTCACAATGTAACCATTAACACCCGCTTGCGCTGCTTCGATGATCTGCTCACGCTTAGCTTCTGCTGTGATCATAAGCACTGGAAGGTGCTTAAGTTCAGCGTCTGCACGGACGTGTTTTAGAAGATCAATACCTTGCATACCCGGCATGTTCCAGTCAGTTACCACGAAATCAAATTCGCCTTTTTTCAGCATAGGTAACGCGGTCAAGCCATCGTCTGCTTCTTGAGTGTTGTTGAAACCTAAATCACGAAGTAGGTTTTTAACAATTCGGCGCATCGTTGAAAAATCATCAACAATGAGAATTTTCATGTTTTTGTTCAAATTAGCCTCCACTGAATAAAATCAGTGTTGTTAGTCGTTCTGTGTCCAAGCACTTAACTTAGTGCGTAAACGCTGCATAGATTGGCTTAGTATTTGGCTGACACGAGATTCGCTGACACCTAATACTTCCCCAATCTCTTTTAAATTGAGTTCTTCGTCGTAATAAAGCGAAAGCACGAGGCCTTCTCTTTCCGGAAGTTGTTTTATCGAGTCGATCAAAGCTTGGCGGAATGATTCATCTGCAACCCCTTGAAAAGGCGTATTATCTTGAGAATCTTCATTCGGAGATATTACATCATCAGAGACACCTAAGTCTTCTATCCCTACCAATTTTGAGCAATTAATATCAGTTAAAGCACTGTGATACTGGTCTAAACTCAGCCCCATGTGCTTTGCCACCTCAGCATCACTGGGATCGCGATTGAGAGTGCCCTCTAATTCCGCGATTGCACTACTGATTTCTCGATTGTTTTTATGAACCGATCTCGGGACCCAATCCCCGCGGCGAATGTCATCCAACATTGCCCCACGAATTCGAATACCTGCGTACGTCTCAAAGCTTGCGCCTTTGGTACCATCATAGTTCTGTTGCGCTTCAATCAGGCCAATCATGCCGGCTTGAATCAAGTCATCAACTAATACATTAGGCGGTAATCGCCCCAACAAATGATGAGCGATACGCTTAACCAACACAGAGTACTTCTCAAAAAAAGCCTGCTGGCTATTGTGATTAGCATGTTGATCGTAAGTAAGCGCTTTATTCACCAAATGGTTCCTCTATAAATTCAGTACGGTTCAGCAGCCTTTCAACAAAAAACTCCAAGTGTCCGCTTGGTGTTTTTGGTATTGGCCAGGTCAATGCCTTATTAGCCAAAGAGCTGATTGCCAATGCAGCTGGAGAGCGAGGAAACGCATCGACTACGATTTTCTGTCTCTTAACTGATTGACGTACTTTATCATCTAAAGGAATACATGCTACGAGTTCGAGGCTCACATTCAAGAAGCGCTCTGTGACCAAAGTCAACTTTGCAAATAATTCTCGGCCTTCGCGGTAGCTTCTGACCATATTTGCAACAATTTTGAATCGCTGAACTTGGTGCTCTCGACTCAACAGCTTAATCAATGCATATGCATCAGTAATCGACGTTGGTTCATCACAAACCACCACAACCACATCCTGCGCAGCTCTTGAGAAGCTGATGACCATATCGGATATACCCGCTGCGGTATCAACCAATAAGATATCCATCTCGTCTTCAAGCGAACCAAAAGCACGAATCAACCCGGCGTGTTGAGCGTGTGAAAGTTCAGTCATGCTTTGTGTGCCTGATGTCGCTGGAATAATTTTAATTCCGTGCGGCCCTTCGACAATCGCATCCTTAAGTTCACACTCGCCAGCCAACACATGCCCAAGATTTCGTTTAGAACGAATGCCGAGCATGATGTCTACGTTAGCTAATCCTAAATCGGCATCCAGCACCATGACTTTCTTGCCTTGGCGAGCCATACAAATAGCCATACCTAACGTTACATTCGATTTACCTACGCCTCCCTTGCCACCCGTTACAGCGATAACTTTTGTGAGTGAAGGCTGGGTTAAGCGACGGAGGCCGCTAGCTTGATCGTGTATCATATTCTCATTCATATTTATCCGCCGCCTAGAGCCCTTCAGAATCGCTATTCCAGTAATGAGGTTCATTCTCTGTCGATTTTTCTAATAACTCATTGGCCTTAGCAATCATGTACTTTGGCTGAGCAATAACGATATCTTCAGGAACTCGTTGACCATTTGCTATATAAGCAACTGGCAATGCATTTTGTATTACCACACTGATGAACTCACCCAAACTAAGCGATTCGTCCAGCTTCGTCAGGATACATCCCGACAGCGGGATTCTTCTAAAGTGTTCAATGGTTTCTTGTAGTACTTTGCGTTGCGCGGTTGCGGGTAACACAAGGTAACTATTGATAACGGAACCACTCTCTTGCATCAATGTGTCTAACTGCTCAGATAGGCGAACATCTCGCTGCCCCATACCTGCAGTATCGACTAGAATCAGGCGACGATTACGTAACTGATATATTACATCGGCCAATTCACTAGAATCTTTAGCAACTCTTACAGGACAACCCATAATTCGACCATAAATCGATAACTGCTCATGTGCACCTATGCGATATGTATCTGTTGTCACAAGCGCTACGTTATCTGCACCGTACTCCATTGCTGCGCGGGCTGCGAGCTTAGCAACGGTTGTTGTTTTACCTACGCCAGTCGGGCCAAGTAAGGCCACAATACCGCCGCGTTTTAAAATATCTTTTTGTGTTACTGAGATTTGATCAGCGACCAGAGCAAGCAAGGCTTTCCATGCTCGTGCTGGTTTTGTGTCTTCTGGAATGTAACAGGCCATTTGATCGGCGAGTTCTGCCGAAACACCCATACGTTCTAGGCGCTTGATAAGCATCGCTCGCAAAGGTTCGCGACGTTCGACTTCTTGCCACATGAGCCCAGAGACTTGATGCTCTAACAAACGACGAATTGAAGTCATCTCGTCGCGCATCGTTTCCATTTCAGTATCTGAACCTTTGGATTGAGTGTTCTCTCGACCACGCTCATAACGGGTAGGATCTAAGCGAGGTGCTGGACGCTCTACTCTGCGATCTTCGGCAATCAATTTTGATAAACCCGTTTCACGAGCAAAGGCCGAGTCAAGGCTGCCGCTAGAATGCTGGCTACTCTGAGGTTGATGACCGTTACTTGACTGGCGATTGAGCAATGCTGATAACGAGTCTTCGTTTTCAGCGCGATGTTGTTGCTCATCGTCGGCGCCATGACTGTATTGCTTTAGCATATTTGCAAAGCGCTTGGTCATTGAGCGTCCACCTTCTGCATTCGGCTGGATGCTAACCTTGTCATCATCTAATTGACGACGCCCAGTTGGCAATTTGGGCTCAGACATTTGAGTGTACTGGCTTTGCGTAGGCTGCTGAGGTTTATTGAGTCTGGGACTTGCTGTCGACGGGCTGGAATCGCCATCAATAGCGGCAACAATTTCCACACCACCTGCGACCTTTTTGTTAGACATGATCACCGCTTCTGAGCCAAGTTCTTCTTTAACTTGGAGCAGAGCTGTTCGCATATCTTTTGCAAAAAATCGTTTAATTTTCAATTCGATCGTCCGTTCTAATTAGGCGGCTTAATTACCAACAGCTTGTACTATACGTATCTGCTTTTCGTCTGGTATCTCTTGGTAAGATAATACTCTCAAGCTTGGGATCGTGTTTTTCACGAACTTAGCCAGAGTCGAACGTAAAACACCAGAGGTCAATAATACCGCTGGCTCACCTTTCAGTTCTTGCTCTTGTGTCGCGTTACTGAGTGAGGTCTGTAAACGTTCGGCTAAACCAGGTTCAATACCAGCAGATTCTCCGCCGGATGCCTGCATGGTTTGATGCAAGATTTGTTCCAACTCGGGAATTAAGGTTATAACTGGTAATTCTGGCTCTATACCATTGATTTCTTGAACAATTAGTCGTTTTAGTGAGATACGAACAGCTGCAGTTAATATGTCAGGTTCTTGACTCTTAGAAGAGTACTCCGACAAAGTTTGGACAATGGTTCGAATATCACGAATTGGAATCGCTTCATTCAGTAGGTTTTGCAGAACTTTCACAACCACACCAAGCTGTAATTGATCCGGTACAAAACCTTCCACCAGCTTAGGCGTTGATCGGCTAAGCATCTCAAGTAAGTTTTGAACTTCTTCGTGGCCAATCAACTGTGAAGCGTTATTCGTTAACTGCTGGCTAAGGTGTGTGGCAAGTACGGTTGAAGAGTCTACAACCGTATAACCTAAGGCTTGTGCGTGTTCACGCTGCTCTTCACGAATCCAGACGGCTTCAAGGCCAAAGGCAGGATCAATCGTCGGCTCTCCATCTATCATCCCATAGACTTGGCCAGGGTTAATCGCGAGCTCCATGTCCGGCTTGATCTCAGCCTCACCAACCGCTACCCCCATCAGGGTAATTCGATAGCTGTTTGGTGTCAGTTCCAGATTATCGCGAATGTGTACTGCTGGAATCAAGAAACCAAAATCTTGAGACAGCTTTTTCCGTACACCTTTCACGCGCTCAAGCAATTCACCACCTTGGTCTCTATCGACCAAAGGAATCAAGCGGTACCCCACTTCGAGACCAATAATGTCTACCGGTTGAACATCATCCCAAGACAGTTCTTTTTGCGATGCGGGCTTATCACCATTGGCATTAGCGGTTGCAGGTAGGTTTTTCTCTTCTACCTTTGCCTTGTTCTTTTTATCGATAAAGTAAGCCCCAGCCCCAGCAACCACAGCAAGGCTCAAGAAGGAGAAATGTGGCATACCAGGAACAATACCCATGATGCCGAGGATAGCGGCGGTGATCATTAGGGCTTTAGGATTATCGAACATTTGGAAGACAAGTTGTTCGCCCATGTCTTCATCAGTATTTTGACGCGTTACCATCATCGCCGCAGCAATAGAAAGTAACAGCGATGGTATTTGTGCAACCAGACCATCACCGATAGTCAGTAGCGTATAGATTTCGATGGCTTCACCAAAACCAAGGTCAAACTGAGCCATACCGATACTCAAGCCGCCAATGATGTTGATGAACAATATCAAGATACCGGCTATTGCATCGCCTTTAACAAACTTAGATGCACCGTCCATCGAGCCGTAGAAGTCGGCCTCTTTGGTCACTTCAAAACGTCGAGTACGAGCCTGATCTTGGTCGATCAAACCCGCATTCAAGTCGGCATCGATTGCCATCTGTTTACCCGGTAGGGCATCTAGGGTGAAACGCGCACTTACTTCCGAAATACGACCCGCACCTTTGGTTACAACCATGAAGTTGATGATCATCAAAATCAAAAACACCACTAGACCTACCGCGTAGTTACCGCCGATAACCACGTTACCGAATGCTTCAATAACGTTACCGGCCGCGTCACCACCTTCGTGACCATGGAGTAATACCACACGTGTCGAAGCAACGTTCAAAGCCAATCGAAGTAGAGTCGCAATCAGAAGTACGGTCGGGAATGCAGCGAAGTCCAAAGGCCTGCGGGTATAAACCGAAACCAGTAACACAACCATGGACAGTGCTATGTTGAACGTGAAGAACATGTCCAACAAGAAGGCTGGTATTGGCAACACCACCATAGCGAGCGTCGCAAGTACCATAACGGGTGCGCCAATTGCAGGCATCGCACGATTAGGGATTTTAGGCAGCTTGTCCGCAAAAGGCAGGGAGAATTTCATAAGTCTAGACAGTTTCGCTATGTTGTAGCCATCTCACTAAGCTATTTGAGGCTCAGGTCTAAGCTATGTTGCTATGGTTTATAGTGCATAGGTTCAAATGCACAGGTTTATAATACTAAGCTTTATATGCTCGGGATTTATAACGCTAGGATTTATAATGACTGGGCTTATAATACTCAGATTTACAATGCTAAGGTTATTAATGATCGGCTTATAATATTCGGGGTTGATATAGCAAACACTGTACCAACACTTTTCGTCAAATTATTGCCATCGCCTCTTTAAAAAGAGGATTAGCTAGCCCGCTATTATCAGGGTTCATCAAGCAGAGCTCAAGCAATTGATCTAATGTCGTAAATCAGGTGGGATCGGCATATTAGAATCTTGGAGTTTTGGCCTCTCTCCGCCTCGTTTTCGGTACTGTTTCAGTTGAAACACATATGCAAGCACTTGAGCAACTGCTGTAAACAGACCGTCAGGAATTTGTTGTTCTAGTTCGGTAGTGTGATAAAGCGCCCTAGCCAATGGTGGCGCAGGAACAATATAGATGTCATTTTCACGGGCAATTTCACGAATCTTCATTGCCATATGATCAACACCTTTCGCAACTACAACGGGGGCTTTGTCTTGATTCTGCTTATAGCGTAGAGCCACCGAGAAGTGCTCCGGGTTGGTCACAATCACATCCGCTTGAGGTACGTCAGCCATCATACGGCGCTGGGCAGCTTCTCTTTGCAACATACGAATGCGGCCCTTAACTTCAGGCTTACCTTCAGTATCTTTGTGTTCATCTTTAATTTCTTGTTTGGTCATCTTCAGCTGATCGGCGTGTTGCCAAATCTGGAACGGGATATCAATCGCCACCACGATAAGTAAAGAGCAGCTGATCAGCAGAATAAAATTAAGCAAGATATCTAAAGCGTGGAAGATATTCTGTGGGTATACCTCCATGCTCAGTTGCATTAAATCGTGTTGAGAAGCTTGAATAAGATAGATGGCCATTCCCGAAACAAGTGCCACTTTCAAGATAGATTTCAACAGTTCAACCCAACTCTGCAGGCCAAACATACGCTTAATACCACTGAGTGGGTTTAGCTTAGACGCCTTAGGCATCGCCGCCTGCATAGAGAAATTAATCCCCCCGACACCCGCCGCACCAATGACGGCAGCAACAAATAAGGTTATCAGGATTAAGAACAGCGGGAACAACAGGTTCACTAATGCGCCACCCGCAATTTCGAGGAGTTTTGTGGTATCAAAAACTTCTTCCCGACTCAGAGAAAACAGACGTTGCATTGTTTCGAACAAAGCTTTCGCCATCGATTCACCAAACCACATTAAAGCAATCGCACCAACAATAAGTACCGACGCCGACGCTAACTCTTTTGACCTTGCAACCTGCCCTTTATCTTTGGCCTGTTGCAAGCGTTTGGGCGTGGCGTCTTCCGTGCGTTCTTGACCGTCTGACTCTGCCATTTTAGTCTCCTAGCACTCTAACCTGATTAGACGACATATCTGTTGTTCGGTTTGTATCCAGAATAACTCATAGTGACTAAACAAGCCGCCAAGGATATACCAACAAAGCAATAGGCCCACGAGTAGCGCAAATGAGAAACCCAAAGAAAAGATATTTAGTTGAGGCGCCGCACGCGTCATTACACCAAACGAAAGGTTAATCGTCAGCAGCGCAATAATACCAGACAATGACATCGCTAGTGCTGTTTTGAACATGATACCAAGCCACAGGGCAAGCTCTCTATAATCAACAGAGGTCAAACTTCCACTGCCAATGGGTAAAGTCTTAAAGCTGAACACCACCAGCTGCAGCATTTTCAAGTGACCGTCAGTCTCCAAAAAAAACATGGTCGCTAGCAACATAAATAACTGGCCCAGTACTGGCGTGTTTTGCCCGTTAGCCGGATCCACCATAGAGGCGAAACCCAAGCTTGATTGCATACCCAAGATCTGGCCGAGCATTACGAAAGTTTGAATCATGAATTGGGTGACAAACCCCATGGCAACGCCAATCACGATTTGTTCAAATACCGTCAAGAAACCTTGGAAAGAGAGCAGTTCAATCTCTTTAGGAACAGCGGGGATCGCAGGCATCACCGCAAAGGTGACCGCTAAACCTAAATACAGACGAATACGCGGCGACACAAAGCGTGCACCGGTTACTGTCATCACCATCAGCATGGCTGAGATGCGAGTGTAGGGCCAAAAATAATTGGCTAACCACTCTAGTACAAGGCTCGTTGGGTATTCCATATCGGTTTAGTACAGAACTTGTGGCAAGCGTTCGATGAGTTCGAAAAAGAACTCCATCATCATTTGGGTCATCCAATGTGCAAACATCATCAACGCTAATAACGTTACGATCAAACGTGGTAGGAAACTTAAAGTTTGTTCATTGATCGAAGTAGCAGCTTGGAAAACAGCCACAACCAAACCAATCAGCAGGCTAGGAATAATTATGGCGCAAACCATAATTAGTACCATCCAAAGGGCATCTTGGAACAAATCTACGAATATTTCAGGATTCATGCTTCCCCCAGCTACAAGGCAAAACTGCCGGCGAGTGTGGAGAGTATCAAATTCCAACCATCAACAAGGACGAACAACATCAACTTAAACGGCAACGATACAATCATTGGTGACAACATCATCATACCCATGGCCATCAAAACTGATGCCACCACCAAGTCGATAATTAGGAACGGCAAGAACAACATAAAGCCTATCTGGAAAGCTGTTTTCAATTCAGACGTGATAAACGCAGGAATCAGAACCGCCATTGAAACATCTTCTGGGTTAGTTACTTGCGCACCGGATATCTCAACAAAAGTTTCAAGATCTTTGATTCGAGTCTGTTTAAGCATAAAAGACTTAATCGGCCCTTGGGCAACATCAAACGCCTGTCGCGCTGATATCTGTTCATTCAAATAAGGCTGAACAGCTTGTTCATTGACCTGACTGATTACTGGCGACATGATGAAGAAGGTCAGAAATATCGCAATGCCAATAATCACTTGGTTTGAAGGTGTTTGTTGAAGACCCATTGCCTGACGCAAAATAGACATCACAACCACAATGCGGGTGAACGATGTCATCAAAATAACCATCGCCGGCAAGAAGCCAAGCATGGTCATTAACGCAAGAATTTGCAGGTTAATCGAGTAGTCTTCACCGCCATTGGCATTGGTGGTCATGGTAAATGCAGGTATGCCGCCACCATTACCGGTTAAGCTACCAGTGGTCATAGTCTTCGATTTGGCTTGATCTTGCTGCATCGTACTGATGGTGACCGACTCAGATCCAGCGGTATTCGCAGGAATGACAGTGCCATCTTCAACCTGTGCAAATACTGACACGCTAAATACGAGAGAGCAGAATATAATGAGCTGAACCAACCACACTTTCACCGTACGGAAAAATCCGGCATGGCAAAAGTAAAATGGATTCAAAAATCCGTTACTTGTTTGCATCTTTTTTTATTAGCTGGGAAAGCTGACTTGAAAATGTACTTTTTTCCAGCATCTCCTGAGTAAGAGGTTTATCGAGCTTAGAGATCAGCTGAATCGATTGTGTGGTAATGCCTACCAAGAACTGTTCATCACCCGCTTGTACAATAGCGATACGTTCTTTTGTGCCTACCGGAATTTGCCTAATAATAGCCAAACCTTGTTGATTCGACATCGCAGGCACTTGCATTCGCTTCAGTAGCCAAGCAATAAATAAAATGAAGGCTATAACGAAAATTAGCGACCCAAAGGTGGTCGCTAAATCGAGAGAAGGAGGCGTTGCCGCAAAGGCAATAGAAGGAGTAGCAAGTAGCCCTACTCCCAAGACTCTGCGAGAAAAACCTGTCATTCCGAGAGAAGAGCACGCCAGTCTCTGAGACAAGAAGCTCATTAACGCAACTTCTTAATTCGTTCTGTTTGACTAATAACGTCTGTCAAACGAATACCAAATTTGTCATTCACCACAACCACTTCTCCATGAGCAATCAGAGTGCCGTTAACCATCACGTCAAGTGACTCACCAGCAATTCTATCTAGCTCAACAACCGAACCTTGGTTCAATTGAAGTAAGTTACGGATACTGATTTGAGAGCGGCCGACTTCCATTGAGATAGTCACTGGGATATCCATAATGGTATCCAGCTTACGACGCTCATCTTCTGAAATTGGAGACGATGAGTCGGTTAACTCATCAAGTGGTGCCGCGAGAACATCATCAACATCGATTGACGGTGCTGAAGGGTCTTCACCAAGTGCTGCAGCCCATTCGTCTGCTAGCTTTTGATCTTCACTAGGTTCCATTACCAATTCCTATACTTTTATCTACTTTGCTATTCTTCATCTTCGCTATTTTCCAACTCAGACATTAAGTCTTTGCCAAGAAAGGCGAGATCGGTTTTGACCACATGAGGTCTTTCAATTTTTTCAGAAATCTGTACCGCGAGCTTCTCTCCGGAACGGCCCATTTTAACACGATAGGTCGGCAGTTCTTCAACAAACATGGTTGCATGCTCAGGCATATTCATCGGGATAACATCCCCAGGACGAAGTTCCATCAAATCACGCAAAGAGATATCTTGCTCGAGCAAATTGACACGGAAGTTGACTGGCACATCCATGATTTCATCACGCAATGCTGAACTCCAACGAACGTCGGTTTCCATTTTATCTGATTGGACACCAGCATCCAGCAGTTCACGAATCGGCTCAACCATTGAGTAAGGCATAACCACATGGAAATCACCGCCGCCGCCATCGACTTCAATGTGAAATGAACTCACAACAATCACTTCGGTTGGACTCACAATGTTAGCCATACTTGGGTTTACTTCAGAGTCCAAGTATTCAAACTCAACGCCCATCACGGGAGACCAAGCTTCTTTGTAATCTTCAAAAACAATTTTCAGTAGTAACTGAATAATTCGTCTTTCTGTTGGTGTAAATTCGCGACCTTCAATCTTGGCATGAAAACGACCATCACCACCAAAAAAGTTCTCTACGAGAATGAAAACTAGCCGAGCTTCCATCGTAATTAGCGCAGTACCTTTTAACGGGCGGAAGCGAACCATGTTTAAACTTGTGGGTACATAGAGTGTGTTCTGGTACTCACCAAATTTCATCATCTGTACGCCGTTGATCGACACTTCAGCCGTCTTACGCAACATATTAAACAAGCTAATACGCATATGGCGTGCGAAACGCTCGTTAATAAGTTCAAGGGTCGGCATTCGACCACGAACGATTCGATCTTGTGATGAGAAATCAAAATTGACCGTATTGTCACTTTCGGTTTCTAAGACATCTTCAACGTCTTCAACATCATCAACGCCATGTAATAGCGCATCAATTTCGTCTTGGCTTAATAAATCGGTCACATATTACCTATTGAATTACAAAGTCAGTGAATAACACTTTTTCAATTACCGGCTGGCCAACAGCTTGAGTTAAGCTTGCTTTAATATCTTCAGTCGCCTTGTTCCGCAGTTCAACTCTGCCGGCAGGAGATCGTAATTGATCGACCGTCGCCGAAGCGAATGTAGCAAGTAGTGCGCTTTCAACAAGTGGAGAGTGGTATCGAGCGAGAACTTCATTCTTCATACCACGTACCATCAGCTGTACCTTTATCTGAACTAAGCGATCTTTCTTATCGCCCGTAACGTTAAATAAGAAAGCTTGAGGCACATTAACATAGACCACTGGATCGGCACCCATGAGTTGAACCTCAGCTGACGACCCAGCACCCTCAGCCTTATCATCGGAACCCATTAAGAAAAATGCGGCACCACCACCTCCAAGTAACAGCACAACAACCGCGATAGCGATAATGAGGAGCTTACTCTTTCCTTTCGGTGTTTCTTGTTCTTCTGCCATATTCAGCTCTAACTTCCTGTTCTTCTATTAACTAACGGTACTTTCTATTAACTAACTGTTCTTCTATAAACTAACGGTTCTTTCTATTAGCTAAGTGTTTTAGCCTGATACTAGGCATAATAACTAATTCCATCACGCTTTGACGTGACATTCAATTCAAGATTGCTGTTGCTATCAAGGTTTTCATCACCTTGACCATCATTTATACGGTTAGAGCCTGATTGTTGCTCGCCATTATTGTACCTGTCTTGCCCCTGACCAGTATTCTGTTGCTGAACTGAAGACTCAGCAAGCTGCATCCCTTGTTGAGCGAGCATCTCCCTCAAACGAGGTAAGGTTTGTTCAATAACCTCTCTCGCTTGTTGGCTACCGACAGTAAAGTGCACGTTCGCCACATCATTATTCATGGTCATGCGAATTTTCATCTGCCCCAACTCTGGTGGGTCAAGACGGATATCCAAGCTCTTGAGATTCTTAGACATCATCATTTGGACTTTTTCCGCCACCTGGTCGTTCGCTAACTCTTTAGTGAGTTGCAAAGGTGCCTGTTGAGCCGCTTGAATTTCAGCTCGCGTAGGTGCTGAACCCACCGTAGCTGTACCTTGTGCGCCAGCGGCCGAGGCTATCTGCTGAGCAAAGGTCGAATCTTTAGAATCTTCTTTAGCACCGGCTTTGCCCAAACCAGACAATGCCGCGGCACCTGCGCCCGCTTTAAGAAGCGCATCAGTAGAGCCTGCTTTTGTAGTGACTGGCGCTGCATTCATCGCGATCCCTTGCGCGGTTAAAGCTGGATCCAACGTTGCTTGCTGCTGAGGTGAAGCAACATTAGCTTGTTGAGCGGCTGCATGTGCATTGTTGGCGTGCAGCATTGCTGCCTTATCCGTAAGAGCATTGTTTGTTGATTGAGAAGCGGCCTGCGCTGACACTTGTTGTGCAGCCGTCGCTACAGCTGCTGTTGATGCCGCCGCAGCTAAAGCTTTAGTTTCGCTTGAATCCGTATTATCCCAATCAATAGCAGCGGGTTCACCAGACGCGCTGTTCACAGCCGGAGCTTGATTTAGCAAAGCCGTTGCTTGTTGTTGAACGTTAGTGAGCTGTTGATTCAACAGGTCTAAGTTAGAGGTCGCTTTAGCCAAAGCGGCTTGCTCATCAACCGTCAACTTAGCACCACTTTGTTGCTTCTTAAGCAAGCTATCGACAACAGACTGTTCTGATTCGATTTGTCCATTCAATTGTTTTAGTGCTTTGGTATGGGCATCAACCTGCTTGGCGAGTTCAATATCCGCAGCTGAGATCGCTTGGCTCTGTTCGGCCACCGCGGCGCTAGCCGCATTCTTTTGACTCAGCTCTCGGTTCATACTGGCTTCAATTTGTTCTGGAGTGACGCCTTTATCCATCAACTGTCGGATTTCATCATCAGTCAGCTGAGACACACCCTTACCTCCGGTAAGAACAGCGATTTCAGAATCCACCTCAAGACTATTCTCTTGGATTGCTGCATTCGTTTGTTGTCTCGCCTCATCCGTAACGGAGGCTACTGCAACTGAAGCACCGGAGATATTACCTTGGGCGTTATCTACCTGACCTTGCTGAGGCAAGCCTTTGCCGTTTGGCGCTTGATTTAGAGTTTTGTTTGCCTCATCCAATTGACCAAGCAATTTATTGCCTTCATTCATCGCTGCATTAGCTTGCGATGCTTGCGTAGAGCCATCTACAGCTGATGTACCCTGAGTTTGGGATTGAGCAACCTGTTCTTTAGAATCATTCGTCGTAACCTGCGCATCTTTACCATCCGCCTTATCAGCGACAGTGCTATCAGTGCCCGAATTGGCTTTGAGCTTAGCCTCAGTTCCAGACACAGCCTCTGCAGATGTTTCCTCAGCAGCTTTCTCGCCTTCTACTTCTGAAGCTGCTTGCTTGCTTTGCGCTTCGCTTACTTCGTCAGTAGCCTTTGATTCAGCTGAATCACCTTTGTTCGCTTCGGCTGACGCTTCACCTTCGGTAGAGGCCTGTTTAGCATCAGGTTTCGCGGTGCTTTCTGTGTCTTTTGCTGCGACTTTACTGTCACTTTCTTCAAAGCCTAGTGCTTCTTTGAAAGACTCAAAGAAACCTTTAGAGTCTCCAGTTTCTTCTACCTTTGAAGAGGCAGAACCGGAGTCCAACAACGATGACGTTTTGTTGGTCGCTGAATTTGAGGAAAGACTAACATTCATATATACAAGCTCTATCTACTAGCTTTGCTGCCTTGAATCAGACAACAAAAAGAAAGTCGGGTGCTTTTTATGCCTTTGGTGAGCATAACTCGCAATTTGATATAAAACAGAGCAAGAAACATGCCTATAAGTTTTAAGTCTGCC
The DNA here is from genome assembly GCF_041439295.1 of Vibrio sp. 1F253. Taxonomy (NCBI): domain Bacteria; kingdom Pseudomonadati; phylum Pseudomonadota; class Gammaproteobacteria; order Vibrionales; family Vibrionaceae; genus Vibrio; species Vibrio sp. 1F253. The sequence continues at coordinate 19,108 of NZ_JBGONU010000047.1, forward strand.
ATCTGCAGAGCAACACTTGCGTCATTCGTGAATTAGGTTCAAATCTTCTTTCGGCTATATAACAGAGTCGAGAACTCATCCATTTGCTTTTGCTCTCTTTGATCTTGCAGCTTTGCTTTTTCTTTCTGCTTTTTCTCCATCAACCATTCGTAGGATTTACGCTTTTTTCGTAACTCCATCCAATAGTTTTGGCAGTTATCGACCTGATTTTTAAAGTGGTGTTCCGCTTCTCTCTGCTTAGAGAGCGTTTCATCTAATTGCGTTAAGAAACGGTTTAAGTGACCATATTGGCTAGCCGTTAATCCGGCCTTACCTCGGTCAACAAGTTGCTGGCAGTAATCAAGTCGATATTTTTCAATCTGTTCGACCTGTTCGTAGTAACCCTGCAGCTCGACATTCGCTTGATTCAGCGCCAATACAGCTTGGTTCTCTTGGTCTTTCGCTTGATCGAGAAGAAATTCTAACGCGTTATCCATGATTGACCTTATTCAACACGACCTAACCGCCTAACACATGCTTTAACATGTTGACGCACATATCATAGGGAACCGTTTCTTTCATTTTCTGTTGTAAGTACTCGTCCAACCTCGGTTTCAAAGTGAAAGCACTGTCGATTGCAGGGTCTGTTCCCGGCTTGTAAGCACCAATCGAAACCAAATCTTGATTTTTCCGGCATATAGACAGCACTTGTCTAACGGCTTTCGACATCAAGACATGTTCTTCGGTGGTGATTTGAGGCATAACACGACTGACGGATTTCTCAACATCAATCGCGGGATAGTGGCCAGCATCAGCCATCTCACGAGATAAAACAATGTGACCATCAAGAATCGCTCGCGATGCATCGGCAATAGGGTCTTGTAAATCATCACCTTCTGTTAACACGGTAAAGAAAGCAGTGATAGAACCTTGTTCATCGTTACCATTACCTGCTCGCTCCACCAGCGCAGGAAGCTTGGCAAACACAGACGGCGGATAGCCTTTGGTTGCTGGCGGCTCACCCACAGACAGGGCGATTTCACGCTGCGCCTGAGCGAAACGAGTCAATGAGTCCATCAGTAGTAAAACATCTAGACCTTGGTCTCGGAAATACTCAGCTACAGCCAGTGCGGTTTGACAGCCTTTTAAACGCATCAATGGAGACGAATCCGCAGGAGCGGCGACCACAACAGAACGCTTACGACCATCTTCTCCAAGGATCTCTTCAATAAATTCTTTTACTTCTCGTCCACGCTCACCAATTAACCCCACCACGACCACTTGCGCGGTTGTACCACGAGTCATCATCCCAAGCGTAACCGACTTACCCACACCGGAACCCGCAAACAGGCCGATACGCTGCCCTTTGCCCACCGTTAGTAAGCCATTAATCGCTTTTAAGCCAACATCAAGTGGCTCAGAGATAGGTTTACGAGCTAAAGGATTGATTGGCTCAGCATTAAAGGAAGCGCGTTGCTCGGTATAGATTGGACCTAAACCGTCGAGCGGATTACCTACGCCATCGATAACACGACCAAGCAACTCCATTCCAACAGGGATACCGCTTTCTGATGTCATCGGTGTCACGCGAGCGCCAGGTAAGATCCCAGTAATTTGTTCACTGGGCATCAAAAACAGGTTATCGCCAGAAAAGCCAACCACTTCGGCTTCCATCTGACCAGACATGGTCTCTACTAAGCATAAGCTGCCAATTGGCGCTTTGCAGCCGGTCGCTTCAAGCGTTAGTCCAACAACACGAACTAGTTTGCCTGAAGCAATTGGTCGCGACTTTAGCCCCTCGACTTTGTATTGGCTAAGACGGTTCGCTAACTCAAGCATTACTCATGACCTTGATGACGATTTACACCACAGAAGCTTTGAATGACGTTCTTCACGCGCTCTTCCATGCGGTAATTAACACTCGATTCACCCGCTTCAATTTGTACGTCGCCGCGATTGAGTGCAGGCTCTGATACCAACGTCCAATTACGAGAGTCCAATTCCGTTTCGCCATACGCTGAGCGTATTATTGCAACGTCTTCAGGGTTTAGCTTCAATGTGATCGCGTGACCTGAGATTGGCAATGACTCTACCGATTCTTTCACGGTATCTAGTATGATTTGTGGGTTGGTTTGCACTTCAACATGAACCACTTCTTTGACCATAGTCAGCACCATGTCCACCAGTTGCTTCTCTACCTGAGCATTCATCAGCTCTAATGGCTGAGCGAACTGGTTGGCTAGCCCCATAAAGATGGCGACTTGCTGCTGAATGTACTCTTGACCAGCAGTAACGCCTTCCAGTTTGCCGGCTTCGTTGCCCTCTTCGTGACCTGCGGCAAACCCTTCTTCTTTGCCTTTTTCATAGCCTTGTTTGAAGCCGGCTTCTTGACCTTGGTGCAACCCTTCTTGATAAGCGCCCTGCTTGATCAGGTCGATTTGCTCTTCCGTTAGAACCAGCTCTTCGTCTTCAATGGCTTCTTCAACCGTTGGCATCCAGCCAGGATCGTAGTTAAAAGCCGTTTCTTTGGCTTGTTTGTTCACATCAGAGGTATAGTCAGGCAGCCCCCATTTCTGAGGTTGGGCAACCGTATTATCTTCTTCAGGGCGAAGGAAGCCACGTTTTCTATCACCTGACATATCAGTACCTATCTATGAGTTCGTCCAACTGCGTTGTAGATTCAAGCAATTACACGGTAGTTAATCTGTGGTTTGAGGTTGGATAAAGAAAAGCCCCAACAATGTGGGGCTCTTGAGGTTTCTGTATTAAAGGAACTCGTCGGCGCCACCAGACAGCATAATCTCGCCACTGTCTGCCATCTTCCTCGCAATACCCAAGATCTCTTTCTGAGCCGCTTCTACATCAGAGACTTTAACTGGCGGCATCGCCTCAATATCGTCTCTCATCATATCAGCTGCACGCGTAGACATATTCTTGAAGATCTTCTCACGTAGGCTTTCATCAGCACCTTTAAGCGCTTTCTGTAGAACGTCTTGTGGAACATCACGCAGCAATCGCTGAACACCTTGGTCATCAACTTCAATAAGGTTTTCAAAGACAAACATAAGATCTTGGATCTGTGTTGCCATGTCTTCGTCTTGATCTCGAATTTGCCCCATCAAGATGCCTTCTACATTATTGTCCATGTAGTTCATGATCTCAGCAGCGGCTTTCAGGCCACCAATTTTGGCAGCTTGAGCACCCGCTTGACCCGCAAACTGTTTCTCCATGATTTCATTCAATTCAGCGAGAGCTGAAGGTTGAACTTCTTCAAGGTTAGCAATACGCATCATCAAATCAAGGCGAACACGCTCAGGGAATTGAGATAAGATCTCCGCAGACTGATCCGATTCCAGATAAGATAATACGATCGTTTGAATCTGTGGGTGCTCGTTAATGATGATGCTTGCCACCTGACGAGGGTCCATCCACTTAAGAGAATCCAAACCTTTAGAACCAGTACCTAAAAGGATCTGATCAACAAGGTTATTCGCCTTATCTTCACCTAGAGCAGCCACCAACGCATTACGCATAAAGTCTTCACTGCCCATACCGATGTTGGTGTACTTCTGAATATCATCTAAGAAAGCGCGGTGCACAGCACCTACTTTTTCTTGAGACCAATCCGTTGAACGTGCCATTGCACTACCAACACGCTGAACCTGTTTAGGTTCTAGATGGCGAATGATACCCGCAGCATCTTCTTCACTTAAACTTAGCAACAAGATCGCAGCGCGCTCTTCGCCTGAGATAGACTCGATATCGACACTTGCGACATCAAGCTCACCACCTTCTGCTTGTTGTGGAACAATTTCGTTAGCCATCTGCCACCCAATTCTTAACTACTTGAGCTGCTAGCTCTGGTTCATTCGCTACAAGTGCACGTACTGCTTTCAGTACGTCCTCATCTTTGTGAAGGTTAGGTAGGTCGATACTTGAACCAAATTCAAATAACTCACCACCTTCAATATCACCACCAATTAAACTGGTTTCGCCGTCAGCACCAATTGGCATGCCGTCGGGTCCGTACATTTGATCGTCATCGTCTGCTGCGGGGTTAAGCAGTTTTTTCATTGCAGGGCGAACCAGCACCAATACGACAACAATAATAACCAACGCACTCGCAAACCAACGTACCCAATCATTAAAGTGTTGGTGCTCCCAAATTGGTACGTCAGCAACAATATCCGTTACTTGAGGTGCAAATTGCATGCTTAAAACATTGAGTAAATCACCGCGGTTTTCATCAAAACCCACAGTGCCAATCAATACCTGACGTATCGCGTTAATTTCGCTTGCTGGAATTGGGGTATGAACCACTTCTCCCGTATCAGGGTTCAATGATTGGCGATCTTTGATTGCAACAGATACGGTCTGACGATTAACCGTGCCGCTCTGTTTTCGCTCATGACTAATGGTAGTATCCAGCTCAAAGTTGCGGGTCGCTTCTTTGTGAACCGAACCTTGCCCCATCATCGTACCATCTTTCATCTGAGCCACATCCTGAGGAATCGAAGCATCAGCAGGAGGCTGGTTACTCAAAGCCCCTGGAATACCTGCCACAACGTTGCCGTTATTATAGTCTTCTAATGTGTATTCACTTCGGGTTGCTGGAGTATTCGGATCAAAACGCTTTCGTGTTTGTTCCACAGCACTAAAGTCGAGTTGAATATCAACCTGAGCCGTGTAGTTACCAAACCCAAGAATCGGAATCAAAATAGAGTCAATTTTTTCACGTAGCGCTTGCTCTTGATTACGCTCTAACTCGTGCTCTTTTCGGCGTGCCGCTGACATCGGGTCCTGAGAGCCAGAGCTCAAAAGTCGGCCATGCTGATCGGTCACCGTAATTCGCGAAGTTTTCATCCCCGGAACGGCACTGGCCACCATGTCCACAACAGAATCAACTTCTTGCTGCTTGAGGTTCGTCCCCGTTTTAAGTGTCAGGAATACTGAGGCAGAGGCTTCTTGATTGTGACGAACAAAGACACTTTGCTTAGGTAAGGCAAGTAAAACTTGAGCTTTACGTACCTGCTTCATCTGTTCAATAGCTTTAGCAAGCTGTCTTTCACGGCTTAGTTTAAGACGCTCTTTCTCTAAACGTTGTGATACACCGAAACCCATGTCTTGCATGAGGATATCATCACCGGTGTTTCGCTCTTGGTTCAAACCCGCTCGAACCATATTTAGCTTTAATGAGTTATATTCACTCGCTGGTACCGAGATGGTATTCCCTTCAAGAGAGTACTCAATCTTCTGCGTATCCAAATAATCAAGAACCGGGATCAACTCTTCTGTTTCGTAAGCCCCTAATGGACGCATTTCTGGCTCTTTCACCCAGAAAAACAGCATTACAATAAGCGCTACACAGATCGAGATAGAAAGAACTAAGACGACTTGACGAAGCAAATCGAGATCACCGACGGCCATATCAAACTTAGATGAACTGCGCTCACCTAAATCGGTATTTTGCCCTTCTCCATCTAGATCAGAACTTGCAATAAGTGCGTGGTCGTTGCTATCGCTTACGGTTAAATCTGTTGTTTGACTGTTATCTGCCACTATTTACTACCCAACTTATACCGGCATGTTCATCAGCTCTTTGTACGATTCGACCAATTTATTTCTAATTTGGATCGTCGCTTCAAAAGCCACACTAGATTTATTACGAGCAATCATCACGTCAGATAAAGACACGCTTTGATCGCCACTGTCAAAACGAGTTTGAAGATTACCAGAGGTCTTTTGTAATGAGTTCACATTATTGATGGCATTAGTCAGCATGTTGCCAAAATCTGCACCAACCGCTTGGCCCGTTGCAGCAGGACGCGTGCTGGCAGCTTCAACCATCATTGCCTGCATTTCGCCTTGTAAACCATCTATTCTCATTTACTACCTCAGGAGTCAAAATTATGACTATCTATTTAGCTGTATTATTGACAGAGCAATTAACGTGCCATGCATCAATTTGACTAGCTATCGTAATACACTAGTCAGAAAGCTGACACTACTAATTTATGTTCAATTTGGAATGTCTATTCCAGCATCACGCATTTTCGCTAATTTATAACGCAATGTACGAGGGCTAATGCCTAGCTTTTCAGCCATATCTTTACGTCGACCATGACAAGCAATCAATGTTTCGAGAATGATCGCATACTCTTGATCTCTAAGCTCATTTCCAAGCCCTTCGCTACCTGCCACGACTTTATTGATAGGATTAGCTTCAGCAATCGGCTTAATTTCTGGCGCTGCAACACTGTTCCCTTCAACGATCTGTTGCAGTCCAGTAGCGTCTTGCCAATCAACACCTTCAAGTAAAATATGTTCGCCTGAAATATTTTCTTGCTCACTCAAAATTAGAGCGCGCTGCACGACATTATCCAGTTCACGTACATTTCCCGGCCACGGATAATTGACGAGTTTACTAATGGCTTGCTCAGACAGAACAGGAACAGGCATTCCTAGTTTGGTGCAATGACGTTCCACCAAATGTTTCGCAAGCGGCGCAATATCACCTTTACGTTCACACAGCGCTGGCCAAGTAATTGGAAATACATTCAGTCGGTAGTATAAATCTTCACGGAAATTCCCTTCAGAAACATACTGTTTTAGGTCGCGGTTACTGGTTGCTAGAACACGGACATCCAATTTGATGCTCTTGCGGCTACCAAGACGTTCAACTTCGCGCTCTTGCAACACTCGCAGCAATTTCGCTTGTAGGCTGAGATCCATTTCGCTGATCTCATCCAACAAAATAGTACCGCCTTGAGCTTGCTCAAATTTACCCGGACAAGCTTGAATCGCCCCGGTGAACGCACCTTTATCGTAGCCAAACAGTGTTGCTTCCAACATGTTATCTGGAATCGCGGCACAGTTAATCGCAACAAACGGACCGTCTTTACGGCTCGAGGCGTTATGAATATAGCGAGACATGACCTCTTTACCAGAGCCACTTGGCCCTAGCACCATCACGTTGGCATCGGTTTTAGCCACTTTGTCAGCCAGCATCATTAGTTTGATACTTTTCTCATCGGCAACTATAGCATCGCCATTGTCATCCGACTTTACGGGAGCGTAACGGCTCACCATGTTTAACAGCACTTCTGGAGCAAATGGCTTTGCCATGTAATCGATAGCGCCTTCTTTCATTGCCGCGACCGCATCTTCAATGTTGGCATAGGCCGTCATCAATAGAACCGGAAGATTTGGCCAATGCTGCTTGATGTTTCTTAGCAATGCTAAACCGCCCATACCGGCCATCTGTACATCAGAGACCACGATATCAACAGAGTTTGATTTCAATTTTACCAGAGCATCTTCCGCACAATCCGCTTCCAGCCATTCATAACCAGCAAGCGCGAGTGTATCGACAAGGGCTTCGCGTAGACCTTCATCATCTTCGACGATTAACACTTTGCTTTGAGCCATAGGATTCTCCAGTGTAAATTCAGTTAAAACTTATTAGTCTTCAGAAGAAGAGCTTCTTTCCAACGGTAGACACATGGTAAAGCATGCGCCGTCACCCTCTTCTGATATCAATTCCAGTCGACCTTCATGTGCTCGGCATACCATTTGTACAACCGCTAAACCTAGACCTGTGCCTTGAGAACGAGTGGTAAAGAAAGGTTCCATAATTTTACCTTGAAGTTCTTTAGGCACACCGGGGCCACTGTCTTGTACTGATATCTTAAGTTCACCGTTTACGGGTCTAAAAAACACATCAATCTGCGATTTCTTACCAGCAATTTGAACCGCGTTCAAAACTAGGTTACTTAAAGCAGAAGCGATAGCATTGGCGTTACCAAACATTTGAGTCTTTTCATCTTCAACTTCCTGACAATAATCAATCTGGTTGCTTTTTAACGCAGCCTCCACCATAGGATGAAACTCAATGATGAGTTCCGCGATGGTGAATGGCTTAACCACCTTGTTGTCGCCACCTTTGGCAAACAACAGCATGTCATTCACTTGTTTCTCTAAATCATGCAGCCTATCCATCAGCTTAGATTGAAAACGCGTTTTTGTTGCCGGCGGCAAATTTGGCGCGGCAAGGTTTGATGCATATAGCATTGCACTAGAAAGCGGCGTGCGAACCTGATGGGCAAGCGAAGCGACCATTCTTCCGAGTGAAGATAAACGCTGAAGATCGCTCACACGAGACTGAAGTAGGCGAGTTTCTGTCAGGTCTGTAATCAAAATAAGCTGACCTGTAGTCGAAGCTGAAATCGCTAAGCGCACTTTTCGCCCATTCTTCAATGAGATCTCATGCCCATCATCGTCCCTTGGTTCAAAGGCATTTTGTATTACCGAAAACCATTTCTCGCCAACCAACTCAACCCCGAGAATACGGTGTGCTTCAGGATTCGCTTCTCTCACTTCACCATGTGTATCTAACAAGATGACCCCCGCAGGCATAACATCGAGCACTTGCTTATAGCGCTCAACCTGTTGCTCAACAGAATCTAGATGTGATTGATTTTCTGGTTCGTTAGATAGGTGCATGTCAAAAATTTGCCTCAAATACTAAAACAGCCTGACATGTACAACACAAGTCAGGCTATTTGCTATATTTATCACATAGTTAAGCAAGCAACAACTCGACTATGGTTTATCTGTTCGTTTAGCTAAAGTTGCCAAAAAGCTAAAATGCTAAAATGTGTACTAGTTTTCGTTTTCATCGAAAATAGGCACTAACGCTGCAAGTTATATTTACGCATTTTTTCGACCAGAGTGGTTCTGCGCATTCCAAGCATGTCAGCAGCGCGAGCAACAATACCGCCCTGAGCCTCCAACGCTTGATTGATCATATTCACTTCCATATCAGCGAGTAGTTCTTTCAAGTTAACCCCTTCAGCGGGTAAATCTTGAGGTGCGTTCGCATTGTCAGCAAGCTCATCGTGCTGCTCAAAACTGAAGTCTTCTGAGAACAAGTCAGAAAGAGCATCTCGCTCTTGCTCTTCCTCTGATGCAAAATTATTAAACTCTGGCTGAAACTCTGGGATATCACTGTATCTATATTTAGTTGGTAGATGATTCACATCAACCAAGCTATTTGGATATAAAATAACCATTCGCTCAACTAAATTAGCTAACTCACGTACGTTGCCCGGCCAGCAATGCTCCATCAAAGAGTTGATTGCACGGGGAGTAAAACAGATTGGCATGCCACCTTCAGCTTCCATTCTGGTCATCAACTCCTGAAGCAATAGGGGAACATCTTCTTTTCGCTCCTGAAGCGATGGCATTTCAATTGGGAAAACGTTCAAGCGATAGTAAAGGTCTTCACGGAACAAATCATCTTCGATCATATTTTCAAGATTGCGGTGTGTTGCCGCAATCACTCGAACATCAGCTTGAATGGTACTATTGCCACCTACACGTTCAAAACTGCGTTCTTGTAAAACACGAAGCAACTTAACTTGCATCGCCATTGGCATATCACCAATTTCATCAAGAAACAGTGTACCACCTTCAGCCAACTCAAAACGGCCTTTACGTGCGGTAATTGCACCAGTAAACGCGCCCTTCTCATGACCAAACAGTTCACTTTCGAGCAAGTCTGGCGGTATAGCGCCACAGTTTACGGGAACGAAAGGTCCTGAACGACGTTTAGAATGATAGTGAACATTACGTGCTACAACTTCTTTGCCCGTGCCTGACTCACCAAGAATCAATACGTTTGCTTCAGTAGAAGAGACTTGTTCAATCAAGTGACGAACTTCTTGGATACCAACACTCTGCCCAACTAGACTACGAAAAAGCGTATTCTTACGCGCTGAAGGTACAATTTGAACGCCTTTACGGCCTAAGAAGTCTTTACAGTGTCTTAGTGCATCACTTAATTGCGGGTAGTTAAGAGGAAGTTCGAGTTCACCAACAAAGTTAGTAAGTTCGTCAACCGGGTAATCGTTTTTGCCAATCACCAGTAAAGGGATGTGATTAACATGAACAAGCTTTTCATTCAGTAATGCGAAGCCTTTGGCTTTAATTGAACCAATGATGCAACCGGCCCACTGTAGGGACCAGTCAACTTTGTATGCTTGTTCAGAGCTGATTACTTCGCAGCTCTCTCCTACAAACTCTAATATTGTGCTTAAATTGTGACGATTTTGAGCGTTATCATCGACGACAAGCAGTTTTGCCAAACCTTGCATAAGTAGGAATTATTGCCTTTATTTTGGTGCGATGCGGAAATTGGTAAGCGACGTAAGAGACAAAACAGAGAAAATATCAATGATTATGATCTACGTGGACAAATCTAGGAAACCAGCAACGAAAAAAGCCATTAGGCTATCTAATGGCTTCTATTTTATTTGATTATAAAAATAAGGCAACCAAGCAATTCAGAGATATGCGATTGGTTTAAACTGGGATGTTTCTTTAAATACCAACATCCGCAGACGTTAAATTGTGATATTCATTCGGAATTTGGTCCCAAGCGCTCTTAATTTCGCGGATAATATCGATAACATCATCAATTGGCTGAGGATCATTTTTGTGATTTGCAGCAGAAATTTGCGTGATCATAAACTCATAAAGTTGATCTAGATTTTTCGCAATGTCGCCACCATCGGACATCGATAGGCAACTACGCAGGCTAATAATGATATCTAGAGCCTTACTCAGTCGCTCACCTTTCACCGGGATGTTGCCCGCTTGCATTGCCGCTTTACCTTGAATTAAGCGCTCGATAGCACCAGCCATTAGCATCTGAACAATTTTATGCGGTGAGGCAGCTGTAAGCTGACTATCCACTGATACCTTTTTATATGCCTGTAAAGAACCGCGCATAGTAAACCTCTTCTATAAAAACTTTTTGTATTGTTGAACTGATTTGGCACCATGTCGGTATTTATGTAAGTTTTTACCTACTCGACCAGTCTCAGACTGCATCAGTTCGACCAATTGTCTTGTTCTCGAAATGGCTTCAAACCACTCGGAGCTTTGCTTAACGTCGGGATATGAATCGATTAATTGAAGCACGTTTTGCAATAACTGTTCTCTGTTATCGACAAGATGCACTATTTCTTCAGCATTAATTTCACTATATTCGAGCTTAGACATAATTAATTGATCGAGCTCACAAAGCTCTTGAAGCAGTTTGCTCATCTATTAGCCCATTGCACTCATCATGCTGCCCAACTGAGATTGCATCTTGCTGGTCGCATCCTGCATCGCAGTGAACTTGGAGTGCGTACGGCTCTCTAGGCTATCCATGCGTCGGTCAAGCGCGCTTTGATCATCAACCAAACGGTAATTTTGTTCGACTAAGCTCTTTTCTCTCGTGCGGATTGAGCCCGTAACACCCGTGATCCCTTGAATCGCATCTTCGACTTTTTTGGCGAAACCGTTGTTGCCGCCAAAGAACTCACCCAACTTATCAAAGTGATTGTTAAGCTGACGATCAAGCATGTCGTAGTTGATTTCTAGCGAGCCTTGTCTTGTGGTGGTGATACCAAATTCAGTCAAAGACTTAAGGTTGTCAGGCGCGTCTTCAATGCTTGAAGAGAACACACTTTTTAGTCGCGAGTCTGCGTTACGCACTGTACTGTCACCAGAAAGAGGGCCTTTTTGACCTGTCAAAGGGTCAACACTCGCCAAACCTTTAGATACTTGGTAAAACTGATTATAAGAGCTAACAAAAGCTTCAATATCTTCACGAACACGATTACGGTCGTACTCAACACCAATTTCTGCTGGCGGCTTATCTTTTGGCGTTTTACCTTTAACCGTAATATCAATACCTTCAACGGCATCTTCAATCACATTATTATTGCTAGAAAGCTGAGCGACACCATCCAGAATGACCATTGAATCTTGTCCAGCTTGCACTTCAGTCATGCCGCTGTATTGGTCAAAAGACTGTTGAGCCAAAGCCAGATTAGCTTGAGCTTTATCAACCTTCTCTAAATGTGTTCGTTCCCCCGGAGATAACCTAGCTCTCTCTAATTGCTGAGCCTGCTCCGGGGTTAATTCACCTTTCTCAACTCTCTTCGCTAACTCTGAACGTTCATCAACCAATTTACTTTCTATTCTGGCTTTCTCGGCATCGAGCTTCTGCTGCGCTTCTTTGGGGGTAACATAAGAATCCGTCAGAGTACCTGCGGCAGTATTTGACCACCCCGGAATATCAGCGGCTTTCTCGATGGCTTTTTCGTCAAGCTCGAGTTCAGGCCTAAAAAAAGAATCGAGTAATGTGCCCGAAGCGGTGTTGTTCCAGCCTGGGATCGTATCTTCTGGCATCCCTGAAGCCGCTAAGGCGGACGCATCTAGCGCCTTTTGACCTGCCATTGCCGCTTCTTGGCCATAAGTTAAATTATCACGGTCAAATTCAGCGAAAGGATCTTCAGGTTCAACGACAGGTTCCGATTTTCTTTCAAAAATAGGATTGCCGTTTTCATCAAATATGGAATTTCCGTCATCGTCTCGCAGCGGAACAGCAAAGCCGTCAGGAATTGGGTTACCGTCAGCATCCAATTTAGGAGGGGCATCAGCTAAGACGCCTTGCGCTACTGAGCGAGCATCTTCTAAGGCTTTCAGTCTTTCCGATAGGGTTTTATATTCTAATTTTTTTAGAGGGTTGTTATCTTCAGAGTCAACGTGGAGTTTTATTTGATTGTCTTCACCAGACATATTTGAAGCGAGGACTAACCGTGGTCCTTCTTTATCATTAATGATAGAAGCTCGAACACCCGGATTATCCCCAGCGCTGTTAATACCTCTAACAACATCACGCAGTTTTGAGTTAGCACTAACTTGTGTTTCGAAGCTCTCGCTACCAAGCGAAACCTGCAGCTTGCCAGGGCCAAATTTCATGTCATCTGATAGAACATCAGAAGCCACTTTATGGCTCTGGGCAAGCTGCAACACATCGATGGCATATTTGCCAGCGATCGCTTCGGTAGTCGCGGTCGCAGAAACAAGATTTTCATCAGTACTTTCTACTGTTCGCACAGCAAAAGCTTTATCCTGACGAAAGCTTGTCATCAGATCCTTCATCGAATCAAGGGATTCTCTGAGTCTTCCATAGGCACTAATGCTGGTGTCGATTCGCGTTCGTTCATTGTCGATCTGTTGCTGTTTAGGCACACGCTCAGAATCAACAATTTTGCTGACCATGGAATTGATATCCATGCCAGACGAAATCCCCATTGGGCCAAAACTCATTAAACCACCTCAATAATACGACTTAAACCTTAGCCTCCAATATTCCACTATTCGAGGTTTGGGCTGCTAGGCGCCTCAGAATTTCGAGCATTTCTTCGTCGGGAATTTGGCGAATAATATCGCCTGTTGTGGTCTCATAAATAGTGACCACATCTCTCCCAGTCTCTTCATCAACCTTGAAGGCAACACCCTTGTTAAGAGAAGATATAAACTCATTGACCTTCTCAACCATCTTGACACGCTCCTGATCATTTAACTCTTGTCTATGTTGAGCTAATTGAATCGCCGCTTCGGTAGCCATTTCTTTCGATTTTTCTACCTTGCCATGAGATGTTGCTTCTTTTAGTTGTAAAGTGCTCGACGCACTACTACCTTCATCGCTTGCAAATTTAGTGCCATTAGGTGAGCCATAAGGCTGGATGTTCGACGCGTTAGATAATATTTCCATAACACTCTCCCTCCCACCTTTATGAGCCTAACAGTAAAACTCTACCCAGAGTAGAGTTTACCGTTACTTACTGAAGTAAGTTTAGCCCAACAAGCTTAGAGCTGCTGATGGTGATTGTTTTGCTTGAGCTAAAATAGAAGTACTCGCCTGTTGTAAGATTTGAGACTTCGTCATTGCCGTTGTTTCTTTTGCGTAATCGGTATCTTTGATACGGCTCTTAGACGCATTAACGTTTTCGTTAATATTATCTAAGTTGCTGATTGCGTGATCAAAACGGTTTTGGAACGCACCGAGAGATGCTCGGTTACTGTCTACTGATTTTAGAGCGCCATCAATAATAGATACCGCGTTGTTAGCACCAGCAACCGATGTTACATCGATATCGTTAACAGTAACGTCTTTACCTGCACCAATCCCTAGCTCGCCCGCCAGACTGCCGCCAAATTCAACATTACCTTCAATTTTTTGGCTAGAAGCAAACAGTTGCAGTTTACCGCCTTCACCTACCGATGCTTGGACGTCTGGACTTTGGCCATTAATATACGTTGCTAGCTCTTCCATGTCGTTGCCTTCTTTCGCAGAAATAGACAACTCTTGAAGATCACCAAACTGATCTTGGTATTTCATCGTTAGAGCAGAGTTTGCTCCTACACGCCAAGACGTATCTTTACCCTCGGTAACACTATAGCTCTTACCGCCCATAGCTTGAGTGTCAGTACGCATATTATTCATCGTCAGCATTACTGCTTCACCAGAATCTGCACCGATTTGGAAAGATTGGCTACCAAAAGTACCGTTCAAAAGCTTGTTACCACCAAAAGAGGTCGTTTCAGCAATACGGTTAAGCTCAGTGTTTAACGCCGATACTTCTTCTTGGATAGCAACACGTTCAGATCTCGTGTTTGAGCCATTTGAAGATTGAAGAGAAAGGTCACGCATTCGTTGCAGGATATTGGTTGACTCATTCATTGCACCTTCAGCAGTCTGTGCAATAGAGATACCATCATTCGCGTTTTTTACAGCCATATCTAGGCCACGGCTTTGCGACGTTAAGCGGTTAGAGATTTGTAGGCCTGCAGCATCATCTTTCGCGCTATTAATTTTATAGCCAGAAGACAAGCGCTCCATTGATTTTTGAGTACCTTCAGCCGCGCTATTTAGGTAGCGCTGAGCCGTCATTGCAGACACATTTGTGCTTACATTAATCGCCATAGTTGATCTCCTTTAGGCATTTTTTCATGCACTTATGCGACTCTCACCTCACAAAAACACATGTTATTTTGTTTTATATACCAGTGTCTCTCTCACCTTACATTGGTACATATCATTTCTCTCAATCCCTTTAACGGCCCCTTAACTAGAAGCTTTAATAAAAAATGCATTTTTTTTCGTATTATTTTAAATATTAAAAAAAACGTGAAGTAGTTCGATTACTTTCACGGCATCTTTTAAAGCAGGACTTATACCAATAACAGTAAGTAAGTAAGTAGAAATAGCGCAGGAAAAATGCTTGAGAACAAGGCAGGGTTTTTCGATAAGTAGTTATTCTACAATTAGAAGCTCTCACGCCGTTATCGAGTTTTTAGCAAGCTAGGGTGATAAGTTATTTACTACGATTGGTATTAACACTATGTGTATCAACATCCATCAGAACATTGATATAAGAAAGGATTCCTGATATCTCGCTCTACTCGGTTCTGGAATGACGAAAGGCTACTTCGATACAATAAGCAATAAGCAATAAGCAATGAAATCATCATTTCCCAACTCGGTCATTCCCTACAGTGGGGAACGAACGTGATAGGGAATCTCGCTTTTTCTTTCCCCCCTGATCTCGAAAATTACCGTTACCAAATCGCAGGCAATAAAAAACCCAGCCGAAGCTGGGTTTATTTAGCGCTCATCTCTCACCACGAGCTAATTTGTGGAAGCCTAACATTGACAATTATGACCAATAATGCACATGTTCAATGTGGCCTTTCAACCTGTTAACCTAGTAGGCTAAGTGCCGAGTTCGGAGCTTGTTTTGCTTGAGCTAGAATCGAGCTTGAAGCTTGAGAAAGAATCTGAGATTTAGTCATCTGAGTCGTCTCTTTCGCGAAATCAGTATCTTTAATGCGGCTCTT
Source organism: Vibrio sp. 1F253 (assembly GCF_041439295.1). Classification (NCBI taxonomy): domain Bacteria; kingdom Pseudomonadati; phylum Pseudomonadota; class Gammaproteobacteria; order Vibrionales; family Vibrionaceae; genus Vibrio; species Vibrio sp. 1F253. The sequence goes on from NZ_JBGONU010000047.1 coordinate 34,828, forward strand.
AGATGCATTAACGTTCTCGTTAATGTTGTCTAAGTTATTGATTGCGTGGTCAAAACGGTTTTGGAAAGCACCCAGTTCAGAACGGTGGCTATCTACATATTTAAGTGCCGCATCGATAACAGCTACAGATT
>NZ_JBGONU010000048.1:0-34703 GCF_041439295.1 Vibrio sp. 1F253
GCTGGGTTCTTAGGAGAGCGGCACCTGGTAACAGGTGTCGCTTATCCGACCCTTCAATGGCTATGGCAAGCGACTGCTCTAGCCGTGGTGTGTTAGACGATCGATACTGTGATGAAAACCAAGATTTGGTCGCCGATTCACCAAAGAATCCAGATGAGTGGAACGATCCAAGTACGCTTGTGTTTACTTACACGCCAGTAGAAGACCCTGCGTTGTACAAAGATGCGTTTGCGGATTTCCAAGCTCACCTAAGTAAAATTACAGGTAAGCGAGTGATTTACTACACAGTTCACTCGAACTCTGCACAAGTAGAAGCGATGCGTTCTGGTCGACTGCATGTTGCGGGTTTCTCTACGGGCCCAACAGGCTACGCAGTTAATTTAGCAGGTTACGTTCCAATTGCGGTGAAGGGCGATGAGTCTGGCTTCCAAGGCTACAACCTAATCACGATTGTGCGTAAAGACAGCGGCATTAACAAAATGTCTGATCTGAAAGGCAAAAAGGTTGCACACACTTCTGCATCTTCCAACTCTGGCAACCTAGCTCCTCGTGCGTTATTCCCAGCGAAAGGCCTAGTGCCAGATGAAGATTACAAGGTGCTTTACTCAGGTAAGCATGACCAATCGATTCTAGGTGTCTTCAATGGAGATTATGACGCAGCACCTGTGGCATCGGACGTGTACGATCGTATGGTAGCAGCAGGTCGTGTTGACGATTCTGAACTGAAGATTATCTACCGTAGCCCACGCTTCCCAACGTCTGCGTTTGGCTATGCTTACAACCTAAAACCAGAACTGGTTGAGAAGATCAACGAAGCTTTCTTTAGCTACCGCTTTACACCAGAGATGAGCGCATCGTTTAAAGGTGCCGATCGTTTCTCTCCAATCAGCTACAAAGAAGAGTGGGATGTGATTCGTGATATTGCTCATGCGACAGGTACGGCTTACACCAAAACAGGCCTTAAGAAGTTAGCTGAAAAAGATGCGGCTAAACGCGCGAAGAAAAAAGCCGCTGAGTTAGCAAAACAAGCAAACAACGGCTAATTCTTTTTCTATTAGAAGACTAAGTTTTCGAAAGACTTAGTTCTTTAAAAACACCTACCTTAACTAAAAATCTATGCCCTCGCGGGTAGGGCATAGATCATTCTAAAATTCGCACAAGGAAATGCAGTATGGCCGTAGCAAGCTATGAAGGAATAAAGATAAACAACCTTTTCCACGAATACGTGGCAGGCAAGCCAATCCTTAAAGGCATTAATATTGATATCGATGAGCCAGGCATCATCGCGATCATTGGCCCATCTGGTACCGGTAAAAGTACGCTTCTGCGCTGTATCAACCGACTCAACGATCCAAGCCAAGGTGAAATCATTTTTGATGGCGCAGACCTAACTCAATTAAAAGGCCAAGCGCTACGTAAACAGCGTCGACATATCGGTATGGTGTTTCAAGAATATAACCTCGTGGAACGTTTAACGGTTATCGAGAACGTGTTGAGTGGCCGTTTGGGTTACATGACCGCTTGGAATGCATGGCGTCGTAACTACTCTGCGCAAGACCTCGCCAAAGCGTTCGAGTTACTTGAATTTGTTGGCCTACAAGACTTTGCTAACCAACGTGCCGACAGTTTATCGGGCGGCCAAAGACAGCGTGTCGGTATCGCTCGCGCCGTTATGCAAGACCCATATATCTTATTGGCGGATGAACCGACGTCATCACTCGACCCGAAAACAGCGGTTGAGATAATGGAGTTGATGGAGACATTCGCAGAACAGAAAAACATTCCCGTGTTGGTTAACATCCACGATGTGAACTTAGCCAAGCGTTATGCCAAGCGCATCATCGGCATGTGTAACGGTAAAGTTCATTATGACGGTAGCCCTGAAGGGATCTCAGAAGAAGATCTAAAAATCATTTACGGGGGTGAGTCATGGCTGGATTAAACCCAAGCTCGTCGCCAAGCGTTTCATCAAGCACATCGTCAGCGAAGCATGAAAACCCGTTCAAAACCTCATGGACTAACCGAGCTATTATCGCTGCGATAGTTGCTTATCTGTTTTACAGTTTCTCGACGTTAGGGCTGACCTTTGATCGTTTGCTCATCGGTTTTGGTGAAAGTGAGCGGTTACTATCAAGAATGTTCCCGCCAGATTTCTCGCGTACTAACCTACTGCTAAGTGGCTTAGCGGAGAGCTTACAGATAGCGATCATTTCGAGTTTCTTCGGCATCATCATCTCATTGTTTCTTGGCTTACTTGCTGCAAGAAACATGATGCCTTCGATTGTATCGACACCTATTCGTGGCTTCATCGCACTGTGTCGTTCTTTCCACCCAGTGATCATCGCAATTCTATTCGTGAAAGCGGTCGGCTTTGGTGCCCTTGCGGGGATCCTGACTTTAGTATTCGCATCGATTGGTTTTATTGCCAAGCTTTTTGCTGAAGCAATTGAAGAGATCTCTTTTAAACCGGTTGAAGCGATTAAAGCAACCGGTGCCAGTTTTATCAGCGTCATTTTGTATGCGGTAATGCCTCAAGTGTTTACTCGTTTTATTGGCTTTGCTAGTTACCAGTTGGATTCAAATCTACGTAACTCAACCATGGTTGGCATTGTGGGTGCGGGCGGCCTTGGTGGTACGCTTTTCTCTGCATTCCAACGCTTCGACTACGACTTTGTCGCCGCTATTTTGATCACCATCATCGCATTGATTCTTGTGGGTGAATTTCTTTCCAACATTGTTAGGAGAATCTTCTAATGACAACTGCATCTATCGATAAAGAGTGGCAGCGCTTTACACCAAACGAACGCGTGGCTCGATTTGCCGTTTACCTTAGCTTAGTGTGTGCGATTGTTTGGTCTTGGCAAACCGTTGAAGTGATTCCTGAGTTCCTATACGACGCGCCAGCCCAGTTTGCCGACATGTTCGAGCGTATGGTGCCAATGGATTACGCGTTCTATCCTGAGTCGATTCACGCAGCGATGATTGAGACACTGCACATCGCGACGTTAGGTACCTTGTTTACCTTGGTATTTGCTATCCCTTTGGCGCTGATGAACGCGCCAAATATCACTCCGAATAAAGCCTTGAACTGGATTGCTCAATTCTTTCTCGTGTCTTCACGTTCTGTGAACTCATTGGTTTGGGCATTGCTGTTCATCGCACTGTTTGGCCCCGGTGTTCTCGCAGGCATTATGGCAATTGCCATTCGTAGTATCGGCTTTGTAGGGAAGCTGTTAGCGGAAGCAATTGCTGAAGTGAACATGGGGCCTATTGAAGCTTTACGCGCGACAGGCGCTTCTTGGATGAGCGTTTTACTTAAAGGTTATTGGCCACAAGTGATGCCCGCGTTCTATTCCATTGTGTTGTTTCGTTGGGACATCAATGTGCGTGAATCTGCGGTATTGGGTTTGGTGGGCGCTGGTGGTATTGGCGTGGTGCTCAACGATGCGCAGAACCTTTTTGAGTGGCAAAAAGTATCAATGGTGTTGGTGAGTATTTTTGCAGTGGTTATCGTTGCAGAAGCGGTGGTGATCCACATCCGTAATAAACTCATATAAACATATGGTGCAATGCAGCGTGTTTTGTGTGATGTGTCAAAGTTAAGAGCTTATCTAGCATTTTGAAGCTCAAACGACCCTAGGTACTTCGGTCTACCTAGCGGTCGTTTTTTTATGTTGTTTGAATGGGCAGAAAGCTTGTTTAGACAAGGATGGTTAGCTTTTCGCTGTCTCACTTTTAAGCGTCAGAAGTGCATCCACAAATTCTGCAAACCCATAGCCACCCGGCTGCGACATCACCTGACTTGGATGATGATCTAACTTATCCCAATAATGCTGAATGTTAGCCACGCCAACGGTGAGCGGTAGTGATTCGAACATCTGTTGATCATTCATTGAATCGCCGACATAACACGCTTGCTTGTGGATTTGTTCAAGCGATAGGCCTTTATTAGCCAGAAAACGATGTACTGCGTTTTTCTTTGAGTGTTCGCCATACCAAGCATTGATATGAATCGAACTTGCCGTCGCGTGTGCGCCTAAAGCATGTATTCTTTCAAGTACCACTTGCACTATTTCAGGGTCAACAGGTTCACGGTTTTGGCCGATATCAATCGCGACCTCACACAAGCGGTAAGATTGATCCAGAGTTAGGGATAGATCTGGGTAACTCAACAAGATCGCTTCAACTTGTTGTTTTAGCTTTGCTTGGTTCTGACGCACTTGTTCTAAAGGTGTTTCCGATGAAAGCTGTAATGCACCATCTTGTTTCTCTAATAAGAAGGCGCCGTTCTCTCCAAGCACGGCATCGACAGGCCATAGTTGTGCAATATGATCACACCAACCCGCACAAGCGCCAGTCACCGCGACCACTTTGATTCCATTGTCTCTTAGCTTTTGTAACGCAATCAAGGTTTCAGGAGGGAGTGAGCCTTGCCAAGTGAGCGTGTCATCGACGTCGGTTAATACCCAGTTGATGTGCTTCCAGTTATTGCCTAGTTGGTGTTCCATCTAAAAACTCACTATTCCACTGATTGAGGTGTAGATCGAAAAAGCCAGCAACGCATGCTGGCTTTGGAGTTCTTGTGCGCTTCTATTCGTCAGTGCGCTTTAACTATTAGTCGAGTTATACCAGTTTCATCTCTTGGATGATGTCTGAAGCAATTTCTGGCTTCGTGCTCGTTGGTTTCTCGTGTAAGTCTGATTTCAATTGTCCCTTACGGTTACTTAGGCCTGCTTCAAGTTTCTTGAGTGCTGAAGCGATAGCTGGATACATAACGTCATCTGTAGCTTTTGCGTTTACACGTACACCTTCGTAGTTGGTGAACACTTCAACCTGGTGTTGACCATGTTCTTTTGTGATGATGATGTCGCAGCTGATCAGTGATGGGAAATGGTTAGATATCTTCTCGAATTTACCTTCGATGTCTTTGCGTGACTCGTCGTTAATTGATACATGATGTGTTTGAACATTTATTTTCATAAATCATACCTTTCCAATGACTGTGTCATTTAAACGTAGCAAACATCGGTTAGTTTAACCAACTGCGAAATAGCACATGTGTGATTCACTTCAGTGTTATCAAATAATCTCCCTTTACTCCCTTGAAAGTCCGAAGAACTGATCGCATATTATGTTTCGTGTTTTCAATACATGTTCAAAAATACCTCACTCGCGAAGCATTCCTCTAATCTACCTTGCCAGCCTAGGTTTTATCGCCTTAACCAAACGTCAGCTCAAATACTTATTCTAGTTTAAGTTTTGTAAATCATTGCTAGTTTGATGCCGATAATGCTTTCTTTTTAAATCACTGCAGTTGATATAAAAAGTGTGGTTTATATAAAAAAGCAAAGCTCCGTGAATACGACTATTGAATAAGGCAACTCTTGGCTGCCCTTATAGCGCCATCTGGTTTTAGCGATAGCTATTCTTCAAATTGGTAAGAAGAGGGCACCACAATGACGCCTTGTTTCGATATGTGAAAGCGTTTAGCGTCGGCAAGGTTATCAATACCGATTTGGGTGCCATCTGGCACTTTGACGTTCTTATCTATGATGCAGTTTTGAATATGGCAATTTTTCCCAATCTCAACATCTTCAAACAGAATACTATCAATCACAATCGCGGCATTACTGACTTTCACTTTCGGGAAGAAGATAGAGTTTTGCGCAGAGCCACCTTCGATCACTACGCCATTCGCTATCATCGAGTTGATGAATATTCCTTGGTTTCCTTCTACAGAAGCAATGGTGCGTGCAGGTGGCAGTTGCGGCTCGTAGGTGCGAATCGCCCAATCTGGTTGGTATAAATCTATAGGTGAGGCTGGCTTTAACAGATCCATATTGGACTGGTAGTAAGAGTCGATGGTACCCACATCTCTCCAGTACGCATCTTGGGTCACTCGGCCTTCTTCGTCGCCAAACTTATACGCGTAAACACTGTTGTTGCCGACCAATTTAGGAATAATGTCTTTACCGAAATCATGGCTTGAGTTCGGATCTTCGGCATCCGCCAGTAGCGCTTGTGTTAACACCTCTTTATCAAAGACGTAAATACCCATTGAAGCCATGCTTCGAGTCGGCCTACCGGGGACACATGCAGGGTAATGTGGCTTTTCGGTAAAGTTATTGATCTCTAGAGATTCATCTATTTCCATCACACCAAATTCTTTGGCTTCATCAATCGAAACCTCCATGCACGCTACGGTTAGATCGGCCTCGTTCTTTTTATGTTGCTTGAGCATTGGCGCGTAATCCATGCGATAGATATGGTCGCCTGATAACACCACTACATGCTTAGCTTCGCTACGAGAAAGCAGATACAAGTTTTGATAAATCGCATCGGCAGTACCGCTATACCAACTATCACCTGTACGCATTTGTGGGGGGACATTGGTGATGTATTCGCCGAGCTCGGGGTTAAGCACCGACCAACCATCTCTTAAATGTTTTTGTAAAGAGTGAGACTTGTACTGAGTCAGCACCAAAATTTGGCGCAGCCCAGAGTGTAAGCAGTTCGCGAGCGTGAAATCGATGATTCGATATTTACCGCCAAAAGGTACCGCAGGTTTTGCACGGTTATCGGTAAGGGGAGAAAGCCGAGAGCCAACACCGCCGGCCAGAACGATTGTAAGAGTGTCTTGCATGGTCAGAACCTCAATGTATTTATGATTATGAACATAGACTTGCAAGCGCTGAGCCAAATGTAACCCATTGAATATTAAACGAGATGAGAATGAATTCTGCGAAGTTGCACCAAGTTGATGCGTGCGAGGTGTTGGCTTGCTCTATTTTGATCCAAACAGATCCGGGCAAGGTGAAGGGGTTAAATTAACAAAATGACGCACGGGAAAGTTGCATTACAAAACTGTCAATAAAATGAAGCGATAAAGTGATCAAGTCGATGCAAATTTACATAGGTTCTCACAAGTTTTCACAAATTGATTTCCATCAATAAAGTAGGGTTATTATATGCTACCTTGCACGCAAAATAAGAAATGATTACTCATTCACCAATAACGATTAAGCCCTCAAAAGGAAATTATAATGAAAAAAACAGTATGTGGTATTGCGGTTGTGGCGGCTCTTATGTCAACTAGTGCTTTTGCTCATAAAGAAGGTGATTTCATCACCCGTGCTGGTGCCGCAATAGTGTCTCCTAACGATAGCAGTGGAGATGTTTTGGAGACATCGGGTTCAAAATTTGGTGTGGATTCAAACACCCAACTTGGATTGACATTTGGCTACATGTTTACAGACAACATCAGTCTCGAGATTCTTGCAGCGACGCCGTTCTCCCATACAATTTCTACAAACCATGGTGGTTTAGGTGATATCGCCGAGACAAAACATTTACCACCAACGTTGATGGTTCAGTACTACTTCGGCGAAGCAAACAGCAAGTTCCGTCCTTACGTAGGTGCTGGTATTAACTACACCGTATTCTTTGACGAAGAGCTTAATGGTGCGGCTAAAGATGCTGGTTTAAGTGACTTGTCCCTTGATGATTCGTGGGGACTGGCTGCGAATGTTGGTATGGATTACATGATCAACGACGACTGGTTTTTAAACGCATCCGTCTGGTACGCAGACATCGATACTACAGCCAAGTACAAGGCTGGTGGGAAACAGTACTCAACAGACGTTGATATTGATCCATGGGTATTCATGATTGGTGGTGGTTACAACTTCTAATCAACATCTTTAGTTTGTTAAAAGCGCTCAAGCACCAGCCAGCTTGGGCGCTTTTTTATTGATAAGTGATCAATTTAACACTTGCTTCACAATTGCATAGTATTTAATTGCACAATATTCGATCGCATGTAATGTTTGAACGGCTCAAAAAACGAACAGAAAATAAAGCCTGTAGTTAGGTGTATATCTAATTACGGTTAATAATCAAGGAGATGATTGTGCTTAAACGTAACTTATTAGTAGCTTTACTCGCGATTCTGCCTACGATGGCAAGTGCAGAAAACTATTCAATCGGTACAGGCGGTCAAAGTGGTATCTATTACCCATTTGGTGGCGCATTAGCTAAAGTCTGGTCTGAAAACGTACCGGATGTGAATGCAAAAGCAGAAGTGACAGCAGCGTCAGTCGAGAACACCATCAAGGTTGTACGTGGCGATATGATCGCCGGGATTGCAATGGGTAACGTGGTTCTGGATGCCTACAATGGCGAAGGTAAATTTCCTAAGAAAATGCCAGTGAAAACGCTGTTTGCTCTATATCCAAATCTAGTTCATACCATCACTCTTAAAAACTCTGGTATTGATTCATTATCGCAACTCAAAGGTAAACGTGTTTCCCTTGGGGCCCCTGCTAGTGGTACGGCAGTAACATCTGCAGCACTACTTGAGTCGATGGGTATTGATGTGAAAAAAGATATTGATGCGGTTTACCTTAATTACTCAGAAACCACTAATGCTTTGGCGAATGGTCAAATCGATGTGGGTTTCATTGTTGGTGGTCAAGGTGTTGGCGCGGTAACACAGATTGCGTTAACTCACGACGTTAAGGTGATTTCTATCTCTGAAGAAGAGAGTGCTAACTTCATGAGACAATATCCAGCCTACAGTGCTTACGACATTCCAGCAGGTGTTTACAATAAGGTTGATCCAGTATCGACACTTAGTGTGTGGAACGTATTGGTGGTTAATGCCAACATGAGTGATGACATGGCTTACAATCTGACTAAAGCCGCTTTTGAGAATATCGGTGATATTCGTAAAGTCGTGAAAATGGCTGAAATGACCACACCAGAGAATGCTTCTCGACTGCAAGGCGTACCGATTCATGCTGGTGCTCAGAAGTACCTAGATTCGGTAAGCAAGTAACATCTCTACCTCAGGGCAAGTGAAATCTCACTTGCCCTTTTTATCAATTCGTTCTTATCCAGCAGGCATTAATATGGATATTACCCCTGATAATCAAAATGCGTCACCCCAACTATTACCCTATGAAAAACTCGTGAAAACAATGGGCTATTTGACTTTAGTTGTTGCAGTAGCACTGTCGGCTTTTCAGATATGGCAAGGCGTGAGTTCAACGATCTCGGCAACCTATTTTAGACCCATCCACTTGTGTTGGGTATTGGTATTGATCTTCCTTCACTTTCCATTGCTCTCTAACCGAAAGAACAAGCTCTTTATTGTGGGCAAGCTGATCGATGTGATCTTGTGTGCCGTGGTGGTGTTTGCTGGCTACCGTTTATGGATATTCGATTATAACGACATCAATCATCTGTTTTATGGCCTTCAATTTGCTGACATGTTTGCTGGTAGTGCTTTGTTGGTACTGCTGCTAGAAGGATGCCGACGTACTGTTGGTTGGGTGATGGTGTTAATCGCAGTGTTGTTCCTTGCGTATAGCGCGTTCGGTGACATGCTGCCAAGTGGTTTTTCTATTAAGGCTTACACGCTACAAGAGCTGATTCAGTTCCAGATTTACTCCGCTAATGGTGTATTTGGTTCTGCGTTAGGGATCGCCGCGACAACGGTATTCATCTTTGTGTTGTTTGGTGCATTTCTAGAGGTGACCGGAGCCGGTAAATTCTTTATTGATCTCGCATTCTCAATCGCCGGTAAATACCGTGGCGGCCCTGCGAAAGCCGCGGTATTGGCATCGGCAGGTTTGGGTTCTATTTCTGGTTCTGCGATAGCGAATACGGTGACCACAGGCTCAATTACGATCCCTATGATGAAGAAGCTCGGTTATAAACCAGAGCAAGCCGCAGGTATTGAAGCTGCCGCCTCTACGGGTGGGCAAATTATGCCACCAATTATGGGGGCTGGTGCGTTCGTGATGGCGCAGTTTACTGGTGTGCCTTACAGCGAAATCATGATCGCATCGATTGCTCCTGCTATTTTATACTTTTTCTGTACTTTGCTTTACGTTCATCTAATGGCGTGCAAGTTGAACCTCAAAGCTGTAAGCAGAACAGAAGCCGTGGTTTCGGTGATGAAAGATGGCGCTCACCACCTGATTCCGTTGATCTTGATAACGGCACTCTTAATGATGGCTTACTCACCGTTGCTAGTTGGTGTTGCGGGTTGCAGTGCAATTCTACTAACCGCGGCGCTGCGTAAACACAGTCGAATCGGATTGAAGAAATTCATTGAAGGGATGAAAAATGGTGCACTGATGGCGTTGCCGATTTCTGCAGCGTGTGGTGCGGCGGGCATTATTGTTGGTGTGGTAGGGCAAACAGGAATCGGTTTGCAGTTTACTCAGTTTGTGATGGACTTCTCTGGTGGCTACATGCTTATTGCATTGGGCTTAATCAGTTTAGTGGCTTTAATTTTGGGTATGGGCTTACCTGTAACAGCGGCGTATATTGTGTTGGCGGTTATGGCTGTACCAATGCTAAGCGATTTTGGCTTACCATTGTTAACTGCTCACCTTATCGTATTTTGGCTGTCTCAAACCTCGAACGTAACGCCACCTATAGCCTTGGCTGCTTTTGCTGGGGCTGGTGTAGCGAATGCTAACCCAATGAAATCTTCGGTAGAAGCGTTCAAGTTGGCGGGTGGTCTGTTCATCATCCCAATTATGATGGCATACACAAGCCTTGTGAATCCTGACGACGGAATACCAGCGTTGCTTTTGTCAATCGTCCAGACGCTGACTATTATTGTCGCGATAGCGATCGCAATTGAAGGGTATTTGATTCGTTCACTGAGCATGGTTGAGCGCTTAGCAGCATTACTTGCCATTCCACTATTGTTACTCAATCCATTCGGGCTAGGACCTTTGGGGATTGTAATTATTGTCGCACTGATTGTGATTCAATGGCGTGGTCGAGAGGTCGCAAAACAAACCTAGTGTTTATCGAGTTCGGACAAAAGAAAAAAGGGACCTTTACTATGTATAGTAAAAGTCCCTTTCTCTATACGTCAATTAAACAAAGACGTTACGTAAGTTAATCACTGAAACTTACGGTTGTTGCTTAGTTGGTGCTAGAGCAATCTCACGGATACATACATTCTGTGGTTGTTGGTAAGCGTACGATACCGCGCGAGCAATATCGTCAGCAGCCAGTACGCCGCCCATGTCTTCTTTCCAAGAATCGTAACCGTCTTTGATTTCTTGAGATGTAGTGTGAGACAGAAGTTCAGTCTCTACAGCACCCGGTGCGATAGTGGTAACACGAACATTTGAAGCCGCCACTTCTTCACGAACGTTCTCAGAAATAGCGTGTACCGCGAATTTAGTACCACAGTAAGCAGCGTGGCTTGGGAATGTTTTCTTACCCGCGATTGAGCTGATGTTGATGATAGTACCTGTATTGCGTTCCATCATAGGAGCAAGTACAGATTGCATGCCGTTTAGAAGGCCAATCACGTTCACGTCGAACATTGTCTTCCACTCTTGAGCGTCTTGAGTATCGATTTGACCAAGAAGCATTGCACCAGCGTTGTTGATAAGCGCGTCTACAGGGCCAAATTTCGCTTCACCTTGTGCGATTGCTGCATCAAAAGACGCTTTGTCTGTTACGTCTACTTTCACAGATAGAGAGTTTGGTAAGTTAAGCGCTTCAAGGCGGTCAACACGACGAGCTAAAAGTAGCAGAGGGTGACCTTCATCGCTTAGACGACGAGCGATTGCTTCACCAATACCAGAGCTTGCACCTGTAATTACGATTAGTTTTTTCATTTTATTTCCTCTGTACTCTAATTGCGTCGGTTGGCTACGACGTGTTGTTTAAGTGCATTCGAATCAAGTGCTTGTTGCCTTGCTTCGTTGCGATGGAGGTATATTAAGGAAAATAGCATTGTTGATATATAGCGCTTTACTTGAAACACTGTTGCTGTGGTGCAACAATAAAGGCGTCTATCTCATAACTTCATTAGTAAGCTGGTGACTATGCTCAATCAAATTAACCTGTCTGATATTCGCTCCTTCGTGCTTATCGCTCGTTTAGGTAATTTCACCAAAGCGGCAGAGGAGTTGGATGTGTCTCGTTCCCACGTATCACGCCAAGTGAGTAGCCTAGAAAAGCAGATGGGTGTAACACTGTTTATCCGCACCACTCGAACCTTGAGGCTGACGCACGCAGGGCAAGATCTGTACGCGAGATGTGAGCAAGCCCTCGATAACATAGACCAAGCTCTGATTGCTGCTGTGGACGATGTCGAAGAAGTACGTGGCGACATAAAAGTAAACTGTGTCGGTGGTTATCTTGGTGAAGTGATCATCGCGGATTTGGTCAATGAGTTCATGCAACTCTACCCAGACATCAGCATTAGCCTTGATTTCAGTAGTAACCGAGTCGACTTGATTGAAGACGCGTTTGATATCGCTTTTCGCATGGGAAGCTTAGAAGACGCGGGCTTTATCGCAAGAAAGCTTTTAGACATTGAGATGGGAACACTCGCGAGCCCTGATTATTTTGCTCGTAAAGGAAAGCCAAGCCATCCTAAGGATCTGATCCACCATGACTGCTTAACGGGATCGGTGCGTAAGTGGAGTTTTCAAGCACTGGACGACACCAAGAAAACGGTCGATGTGCATGTGACGGGCAGACTGCAATGTAAAAATGGGCGAGTGTTGGTGCAGGGCGCGAAGTCGGGCAACGGAATTATTCGTGTACCAACCATCTATTGCTTACAAGAACTGAACGACGGGCAATTACTGCAAGTGTTTGAAGAATGGGTAGTGCCTAAGGTCGACTTTTCAGCGATCTACCATCGAGACCGCTATCAACCAAGCCGAATCCGAACCTTCATTGATTTTGTCAAAGGTCGCTTTGAGCAAATGCCAGTGAGCTAAATAGTGCGTGTTATCCATTATTTGGTATTGAGCGGATTTGCTTGGGCTTACATCTCGTCGATTTCGTTTTGCAGGTTTTCCAGCTGGTCTAGAATCAACAAGAACTTCTCACCGAACGGCGTCACTTGGTACTCAACTCTTGGTGGCAGTTCGTTGAACATTTGCTTATCTAAAATCCCGAATTCTACATTTCGCTTCAAACATTCATTCAATACCTTGGTCGATAATCCTTCTACTGACCGCACCATTTCACCGGGGCGATTAATACCATTTGCCAGTAATTGGTAAACCGTTAGCGACCATTTACAGCCGTAGATGGTTTCGACCATGCGAGCTGAGCGCTCTGGTGTTGATTTTCTTGAAAAAAAGTTTTCCTGATTTTTCATAAAGATGTACCAATAAATACCTACCTAACCGATTTGTACTTACTATTCATGGTGTTAGTTCAAAGCCTAAGATTACCACGTTCACATGACTTAGGAGATAACAAAATGAACTTCACTAAAAATGGTATTGCAGTAGTAATCGGTGGCACAAGTGGTATGGGCTTTGAAACAGCGAAGCAGTTAGTCGCTCAGAGCATCCATGTGTTGGTTGTCGGCAATAACCCAACTAAGTTAGATAAAGCGGTGTCAGAATTGCAATCGTTAGGTCACGCTTCAGGTTGGCAAGCTAACCTTTATGATGATGCGAGTGTAGCTAATCTCATTGCGCATCTAGAGTCGCTTGAAGAGGGTATTGGTTACCTTGTTAATGCGGCGGGCTACTTCAACCCTAAAGCGTTTATCGAGCATCAAGAATCTGATTACGAGCAATACATGCAGCTCAATAAAGCAACCTTCTTCATCACTCAAGCGATAAGTAAATTGATGATCAAGAACGGCGGTGGCAGTGTGGTTAACGTTGGCTCTATGTGGGGTAAGCAGGCAATCAAAGCGACGCCATCTTCTGCCTATTCAATGGCTAAAGCTGGCTTGCACGCATTAACACAGCACATGGCAATGGAACTGGCTGAACATAACATTCGTGTAAATGCGGTGTCTCCGGCTGTGGTTAAAACGCCGATTTACGAATCTTTCATTAAACCGGAAGAAGTGGATCAAGCGCTAGAGGGTTTCAATGTGTTCCACCCGATTGGTCGAGTCGGTTTGCCGAAAGATATCGCCAATAGCATCTCTTTCTTACTGTCAGACAGTGCTGATTGGGTAACGGGTGCAATCTGGGATGTTGATGGCGGTGTGATAGCTGGCCGCAATTAAATAGGCTTCTTTTCAGGTGGCTGTCGCGTAGGCAAAATTAGTAGCGAGATGGCCTCCTTGATCAGTATTCGCTTAGAATAGAAACGAGCAAGACAACAATAATAATTAAAACGATAACAAGAGTAAGGTCGCCATTATGTTCAACATGGACTTTTCAAAGAGACTGGTTATTGAAACCGAATCATTAGATTGGATTGCAAGCCCTGCCAAAGGGGTGTGGCGTAAGCCGCTTGAAAGAGAAGAGAAAGAATCGGGTCACACGACCAGTGTTGTGAAGTACGAACCGGAATCTTCGTTTTCTGAGCACCCGCATCCGCAAGGCGAAGAGATATTCGTATTAGAGGGTGTGTTCTCAGATGAAACTGGAGACTTCCCAGCGGGCACTTATATCCGTAATCCCCCGGGCAGTGCGCATTCTCCATCAAGCAAAGATGGCTGCACGATCTTGGTGAAGCTTAATCAGTTTGATGCGAGAGACTTAACTCAAGTTCGTATCAATACCCTAGAAACGGAATGGCTTCCGGGCATCGGTGGCTTACAAGTGATGCCGCTACATGTTTTTGAGCACGAAAATGTGGCCTTGGTGAAATGGCCCGTTGGTGAGCGCTTTCAGCCACACCGTCATTTTGGTGGTGAAGAGATCTTTGTGTTGTCAGGCACTTTTAAAGATGAACATGGCGTGTATCCAAAACACACTTGGATGCGTAGCCCTCATATGAGCGAGCATTTCCCTTATGTGGAAGAAGAGACGGTTATCCTAGTGAAAACGGGTCACTTGCCATTGGATTAAAGGAATGCTCAATATAAAGATGAGAAAGCCGCATTGTTGTGAACAAGCGGCTTTTTTAGTTTTTATATATGAATTGACTAGTAAGCGACACCAATACGTTGACGTGGGAACTTGCCAGCTTCGAGCTCATCAATCATCGCAATCGCGTAGTCGCTGACTGAAATTTTGCTGTTGCCATCTTCGTCGGTGAGCAGCTGATCACCACCTGTGCGGTAGGTTGATAGCTTATCGCCCGGGAAAATTTCTGCTGCAGGGCTAACAAACGTCCAGTTAACCTCGCTGTTCGATTGCTTGAACACTTCAAGAGCTTCACCCTGTGCTAGTGCTTCGTTTTTGTAATCTGCTGGGAAGTCAGGAACGGTCACTAACGGTACGTTTGGCGCCACTTCTAATGAACCTGCACCGCCAACCCAAAGCAGGCGCTCGATACCAATGCTTGGCAGTGTCTCAAGCAGCTTAGTCGCTGTGCTTTTTACGATGTCGTGATTACCCAAAGCACGTCCGCCAATCGAAGTGATTACTGCATCAACGCCGGATAGTGCGGTTGCAAGGCTTGCTGCTTCATCTTGTAAATCAAATGAACGAACCTCAACATTGTTTATTTCTACACGGCTTGCATCTCTTACGACTGCAACCACGTTGTGACCACGAGATTGAGCTTCTTGAGCAATGTGACTACCAATCCAACCAGATGCGCCTAATACTGCAATTTTCATAATGTCTCTCCAATTATCTAATTTATTGAGTCTGTTTCTCGACAGCCATTGCAGTCTAATAGCTCACTAAGTTGCGATAAATATCGTAAAATGATGTAGATTGTATCTATATAGTGATCTAATAAGATTGGATTAGCTGTTAAATAGCTTAAGGAGTGTGTGATGGATAGGTTGACGGCGATGCGTAGCTTTGTTGAAGTCGCAAATTGTGCCAGCTTCACTCAAGCAGCTGAGCATTTAGATATGAGCCGATTACAGGTTTCACGTCATGTTCAAGAGATCGAAGGGTGGTTAAAGCAGAGGTTATTGCACAGAACGACTCGTAAGGTGAGTTTGACCGCGGCAGGAGAGATTGCCTTACAGCGCTGCGAGAAAATACTCCATGAAACGGCGGAGTTAGAAGTGACCGCGCTTAATCAAACCGATGCTCTTTCCGGAACTATTCGCATAGCTGCTCCTATTGGTTTGACTCAGCACATGTTGTTGGATGTGGTTGAACAATTCACAGAGCGTCACCCTAATATAACGGTCGAGTTGTTTGCCTCAGACCGTTTTGCGCAGCTGGTGGATGAGAGAATAGATATTGCCCTTCGCTATACTGACCAACCTGACGATAGTTTGATTGCTCGAAAGCTCATGGAAATTGATTCAGTGGTGTGTGCCTCTCAAGTCTACCTAGACAAGCACGGAGAACCTGAAACGGTCGAAGCACTTCGACAGCATAACTGCTTTCGCCATTTGAGTGTTTCTAAGTGGGATTTCGTTAAGGATAACCAGCACTATTCGGTTGAGGTGTCTGGCACTATCAAGGCTAACGATGTTGGGGTATTAACTCGCGCCGCACAGCATGGAAAAGGGATTGTTCGCTTACCTTGTGATTTAGCCAATCCACTGATTGCGAATGGTAAATTGAAACGAATATTGGATGACTTTGTTTCACCGAGTAGTGTGCTTTGGGCGGTGTATCTGTCTCGTAGTTACCAGCTTCCTATAGTTCGTCAGTTTATTGATTTTGCCGCGGAAGTTTGGTCTAGCGATATTAAGTCTGGTGATGTTTGAGGTTATATATCTTAAGTACACAAGGCATAAACACATAAACACATAAATACAAAAATCCGATATCAAAGGTGATATCGGATTTGAACTCAATCATTCAGAGTTCCACACGCTCTCCTCTCACGAAGTCTTTACACGTATCTGTGTACCGATAATCGGGTGTTTATCGCCTTATCGTTGATGTCAGGTAAAGGCTGATACAAGTTTCTAGTAATGTCGGATAATACTTGGTCGTAAACTTGCGATACCACAGTAGATATATCACTGGTTAATTCGTACATGCTATCTGCTGGTTGGGTCGCTTCAGTACTTGATGCGATCTCGGTAAGTGCATGCATCGCACGTGTACAAATGGGTGACCCACTGCTGATAGGGCAGATAATCGATAATTGGTTGAGTTTGCGGTGTGTCTGAGATGCGTAGAATTTGAATCTCGCATACTCCTCAGGCTTCTCCATATCCGCCTTTTCTATCCCAGGGATGGCCATTCTCAACTTGGTAAGGATCTCCATACAATCTAAGATCTGTTGCCAGTTCATGTGGTACTCACGGCTCATGTCTTCTCGTTCTGATTGAATCAGCCAGATGATCATCACTTCATCCATCAAGAACATGCTGTGACGAATCGTTTTTCCATGAATCGATTGATTACGTACTAAGCTACGGTTTTGCCAGTCATTGTGCATAGCGATGAGTTTGAGGTGATAAATGCGATACATCGGACGGCTGTCAAACGACACATGAGATTGAAGCAGTTCAGATACCTCAAGTATGTTGTCGTAAATCTGATTCACTTTTCGAATTGAGTCGCTCGTCAATTGATACGCCAGAGCATAATGCGTTGCCGCGCGATGTTTGCGTGATAGCAACAATAACTGTCTGAGTAGAACTAAGGTTTCAAACCGGTGTGATAGCGCTGTTTGTCTCTTCTTTGAGAAATGAAACAGCGCTGCAAGTACTAATAGGGATAAACCCACTGAAATAACGACCAACATATTCAACTCCTAATATCTGAATACCTACTTAGTGGTAGTTCACGATTTGTGCCAAAATTGATAAACATTATATTTCAACGACTTATATTTTAAGCCCGCTTGTGGATGACCAATACTGGTGCATCACCTCACCATTCGAGTGAGTGCGATAGAAGAGGTTAGAGGTTTTTATAGTTTCTAGACTTTGCTATGGCTGAAGCATAAATAGCTACAATCTGGCTAACCTCTTATGCAAGGTTAGTCAGATTGGGTTACACAGAGATGTACATTCAGTGAGTAGATAGTGAAGGTATGACTAAAGATTTACGGCGAATGTACCACTGAGAAGACAGATAACCGCGAAGCTCGTTTAGGTCGATAGCCCAATAAGTCGATCGATCCAGAAATCAATAGCTAGATAAATCAATAGCGCGATAAGTCGATCACTTTATTGCATAGCTTACTCAAAGCCAGTTGATCATGGCTGATCAAAATTAGGCCGCAGTTAGCTTCTTTCGATACTTCAACAATCAGCTTTAGCGTTTGGGCTGCTGTGATGGGGTCTAATCGTGATGAGGGTTCATCTGCAATTAACAGTTTTGGGCTCATCAGTAGCGCTCGTAAAATCGCAAACCTCTGCAATTCTCCTCCGGATACTTGGCTTGATGGACGTTCAAGCAAAGCAGAGTTAAGGCTCAATCTATCTAGAAGTACGGGTATCTTGGAGCGATTTAGCTTGTGAAGCGCACACAAGTCATCAAGCAACGTTTTTAGTGTTGTGTGAGGGGAGTGCGCACTGGGTGGATCTTGGTAAAGCTTAAGGCGTTGTCCTTTTTCGATTTTTTGAACCCAGTCGATATTGCCGGAAAAGTCGTGATGCAACCCTAGTAAAGTATCGGCGAGAGAAGATTTTCCGCATCCGCTGTCACCATAAACTCCCAGTATTTCACCGTGTGATAATGAGAACGTCAGATCTGAAAAGAGTGTTCTTTGATCGCGGTAAATAGCTAAACCTTCAACTTCAAGAAGTAGCTTCTGCCCGCTTTGTATACCAACCTCTGAGGGAGCAGCGTGACTATTTGATTCATTTGAAGGTTGCGAGGAAGCTGGCTGCTCAAGAGACCAATACTCAGGTTGCGCTTGTATTAGCGCTTTTGTGTAGGCCGCTTGTGGCTGATCTAAAATGGCTTTAGCGTCTCCCCTTTCAACAATTGCCCCTTCTTTCATGACAATGATGTCACCACCTAACATTTTAGCCAGTTTAATGTCGTGAGTGATGGTGAGCAGGCCACCGGGTTTGCCATTTTCAAGTTGTTGGCAGTGAGAAAGGAGAAGTTGCCCAACGTGATCACGTCGGCTTTCGTCTAAGCCTTTTGTGGGTTCATCGGCAATTAACAGTTTGCCTCCAGCTTGTGTCGCACATAAGTACGCAGCACGTTGCGCCATTCCGCCCGAGAGTTCAAATGGGTGTTTATCTCCATCTTTGCCCAGATCCATTTGTTGAAGTGCATGATGGGTGAGTGTGTCACTCTGGGAACGACCTTCGTTTAAAACCAGCTTATGAACTTCGCTTATCTGCGATCCTATAGTCCGAAGCGGATTGAGTGCTAACCAAGGTTCTTGAGGTAGCAAAGCTATTTCTTTGCCCCAAAACCGTTCTCGATTTAAAGGGTTAAGCTCATCAAACAAAGTAATGTCGCCCTCTGGTTTTAAGGCATCAGGTAATGTGCCGGCGATAGCTGCCGCGATTAGGCTTTTCCCCGCGCCTGTTTCTCCCAAAATGGTGAGCGGACGCTGAGGATATAAATCTAAACTTAAGCTCTGGACTAAGGTTTGAGTATCAGTTTGAATCGACAGGTTTTCAATTTTTAACATTGCGTTCATGCTGCTACTCCTTTATCCGTTTGTTTGACTAGTTGGGTTTTTTCTTGTTTAGCTCCCGGTTCTTTATGCGCATGGTTTTTTGAGAATTGCGTGTGACGTTTTCCTTGAGCTAATAAATGAAAGCTTAATACCAGAAGAAAAACGGTCAGTACCGGTTGAATCAAAACCCAAGGGGCTTGGTGGTAGTAACGGAACAGTTCAACCATCATTAAGCCGAGCTCAGCTTCTGGCGGCTTGAGCCCAACATGTAGAAAGCCTAAAGACGCGAGTGCCAGTATTGAATTACCCGTACCAAAACAGAACAGGGTGAATAAATCATTTCGGCAATCTGGCCACAAGTGACGCTTGAATATATACCAGTGGTTGAACCCATAAAGCCGAGAGGCTTCTACTGCAGGTGACTGAATGAGTGACAACGTTCGGTTGCGTGACACGCGGAAAAAATCCACCCACAGCATGAGCGATATGGCGATATATAGAATGAGGAATGATCCCGGAACCATAGCCGCAAAAAGTAAAACAAGAATTAAGCCGGGCATGGCGAGTATCATGTTCACGTTGAATGAAAAGATTTTATCCCACCATCCTTGCTTCCAGCCGGCTATTACTCCCATTGACGTCCCTAACAACGCTGCGGTGGTAATACTGATTAATGCCATGGAAAGTGAGGTGGTAATGGCGTGGCTTAATCTCGCTAAATTACTGCGTCCAAAATGGTCTCTGCCTAAAGGTTCTTCGACAGAAGGCGTTGTGAATGCAAGGTCTAAATTTTGCTTGGCAATATCACC
This sequence comes from Vibrio sp. 1F253, assembly GCF_041439295.1. Taxonomy (NCBI): domain Bacteria; kingdom Pseudomonadati; phylum Pseudomonadota; class Gammaproteobacteria; order Vibrionales; family Vibrionaceae; genus Vibrio; species Vibrio sp. 1F253. Next base: position 20,238 of record NZ_JBGONU010000048.1, read on the forward strand.
TTGATAGACAGTCCGTTCTAGCATGACTAGGCATAATAAAGCGGCTAAGATAATCAGACCTAACCATTGCGGTTTTGTTAAATTCATACGATCTTAACCTTCTTTTTTTCGGGTTCTGCTTGTTGTTTATTAGGTGCAAATTTTGAAAATAAAGCAGAGGGTTTATTCGCGCGTTGCCTTGGATCTAATTGGTAGTTAACAAGATCGACTAAGGTATTAATGACCACAAACAAAAGTCCCATCAGCAGAGCAGAACCTTGAATCATTGGAATATCTCGACGGAAAATCGCATGCGCCAATGCATGCCCAATACCTGGCCAGGAGAACAATGACTCGATCATAATGATCCCTTCAATTAACCCGGTTGCTTGAACACCAACAAAAGTAATAACAGGTAAAGCGATGTGTTTATGAGCGTGATGCTGAAAAGCTTGCGCCTCACTGAGTCCTTTTAAACGAGCGAATAAAAAGTGCGGTGCTGTGATGGCATCGTGAGTGGCGTTTCTTATAAGACGACTAGACATTGCAGCCAGCGATAGTGCCAAGGCGAGGGCGGGCAGAACGATAAACTCGACTCGACCAAAGCCTGCCACAGGAAGCCAATTCAGCTGTAACGAAAATATAATCACCAAGGCCAAACCTACGAGAAATACAGGCTGAGCTCTTAAGATGATGGAACCTAATAGCGAGAAGTTGTCTGCAAAAGAGTCGGTCCGTTTTCCACAATAAATACCGATTGGGATGGCAATGAGAAGAGAAATGACGGTCGCGACGACTGCCAATAAAATGGAGTGCCCGAGCTGGTGGCTGATTTCATCAATGACGGGGGTACTACTAATCAATGATGTTCCCAAATCAAAATGGAGAAGATCCCACAACCATTCGAGGTATAACTGCAAGCCAGAGCGATCAAGCCCTAACTCTTGGTAAACCGCTTGTGCCGCATCTGCATCCACATAATCGTACCCATAACGACCCGCTGCAATTCGAAAAGCAAAGTCGCCGGGTAACAAGCGCATTAAAATGAAAGTGAGTGTTCCGATACTCCAAGCCACAAAGCCGGCTTGGAGTACTCTTCGGATTAAGATATTAATCATTAATCGTCATCTCTGAGATACGATAGTTGATTTCAAATGGGTCAAATGAGAAGTGGTTAACACGTTCATTCACCGCGACTAATTGAGTGTAGAAAGTCACAGGAATCAGCGGCATTTCTTCCGCTAATATGGATGAAGCTTCTTGAGTCATTAGATTATATTGTTCTTGGTTTGGTTCAACCGATAGACGTTGAAGTAAGCTGCTGAACTCATCAGAAGACCAGTTCATTGGTCCCCAGTCACTGCCTTTATGGCTAGCAAAGTCGCGCATTAGTAAGGCTAGGGGATCCGCCGTAGTGCCAAAATTACGCGCCACGAGCGCCATTTCTAAGGTGCCGTCTTTGTGCTTTGATGGAATTGCACTTGAGTTATCGATAGAAACATTCACTTGAATGCCGACTTCTTTAAGCTGAGCTTGAATCGCGGTAGCTACGATAGGCAGTTCTGGTCTATCTGAGTAGGTAGTTAAAGTAATATCGAATGGTTTGCCTTCTCGCGAAAGGAGACCTTCCTCATTTTCCTGCCAACCTTGCCCTGCGAGTAATGTTTTCGCTTGGTCGATATTGCGCTGAGTTTGCTCAAGGTTATTGATGTGCCATGCGCCAAGAGAAGGGGCAAACAGTTGATAGGCTTCAGAGCCTGGAACGCGGACGATTTGTTTTGAAATACCCGTTCGGTCCAAAGCTAAACTGATAGCTTGACGCACATCTGAATGATTCAAAAGTGGGTGTTCATTATTCAACTTAATTAGGATCGTTCTTGGGATTGACTCCATCACTAATTCAACATTTCTTGCTGACTCAAGTAGGTCGATACTGGCTGGATCGAGTGTGTAAACCAGATCGGCTTGACCGGTTTGTGCTAACAAAGCACGGCTTTCAGAGCGATGACCTGCAAGGTAGTGAACATGTTCAATCGAGGCTTTTGTGCCCCAGTAGTCAGCATTTTTGACAACATGCGCTTTATGAGGAGCTTGTAACTCTTGGATTTTATAAGGACCTGTACCACTCAGTTGTGCCACATTTCCTTGTTGATCAAACGAACTTGGTGCTGCAATCGCTGCCGTGTAATGCGCTAACACGGCTAGTAATGGTCGATAAGGTTGAGATAGTTCTATCACTAGAAGGTTGTTTGAAGCTGATATCTCTTTGATAGGTACACGCTTTAATACGCCAGGTTTTTTTAAAGCGTGAGAAAGAGAAGTTTGAACAGCTTGCACGGTAAGCGGTGAACCATCGTGGAAAACAACGTCTGGGCGCAATGTGAATTCCCAGCGTAGATTGTTTGCGCTAGTTGTCCATTCTTTCGCTAATAAAGGGGTGACGTTGCCTGATTTATCGATAGCGGTAAGCGCTTCAACGACTTGTAACCGTGTAAATAAATAGCCGTTTTTAGACAAATCTTGGTCGGTAAATTCGAAGGGACCAGAAATGTTGAGCGTTGTTGGTTGTGTTTCTTTTGATGGTAAAAATATCCATATGAGTAGTGCACTGATGGAAAGTAGCGCCAGTGCGGCAAGCTTTTTCATGCTTTTGTCCTAGTTATGAGTAATTGTTTGCGATGTTATAACATAACGATTGCGTGTTGTTAATGATAATAGTTGCTAATTGGCTCGGTTTTTTATCGGACGTGAGTATGAAAAAAGCCCCACTGAAATCAGTGAGGCTCTAATTTTTGTATGCGGTTCTGATTCTAACAGGGTTTATTGGACGGTATCAGTCAGCTGTAAAAGCTGTTTGAGTGACAGTCACTATGCCCTGTTTAAAATAAGCTTGGCTCCATTGGTGAGCCTAGATCTGTTTAGGTCAATGCGCTTGAGTTAATATCGGGATACTAAGCACTAAGCACTAAGCATTAAATATTAAACATTAAGCCAGTTTTAGGTCGAACTCAGTGCGGTACATCACCATATCTTCAATGGTCAGTACAGGCATGTTGTGCATTTTACCGAAAGCAACGATCTCTGGCGCTTTTGCCATCGTGCCGTCTGGGTTGGTAACTTCACACAGTACACCTGCCGATTGAAGACCTGCCATTTGCATTAGATCCACAGTACCTTCTGTGTGACCGCGGCGAGCCAGTACACCACCTTTACGCGCACGTAATGGGAATACGTGGCCAGGGCGAGCTAGGTCAGTAGGTTTAGCCGTTGGGTTTGCAGCTGTCTTGATCGTTGTTACACGGTCAGCGGCAGAAACACCTGTTGTTACGCCGACTTTTGCTTCGATAGTAACGGTAAACGCAGTTTGGTTTGCGCTGTTGTTATCAACAACCATAGGTGGAAGTTCGAGTTGGTTTGCTTGCTCGTCTGTTAAGCATAAGCACACAATACCGCTGCATTCTCGGATCATAAGCGCCATTTGAGCATTCGTTAGGTGTTCTACTGAGTAGATGATGTCGCCTTCGTTCTCACGATCTTCATCGTCAAGTAGAAGCACGCCACGACCTTCGCGCAGAGCTTGCAGTGCGTTTTCAACGCGAGTGATTGGTTCGCCAAATTCGGCAAGTAGTGAAGACTGATTCATGGTTAAACTCCTAAAATATCACCAGAATCAGGGCTGTATGAGGGATCTCAACCGAGCACAACAAAGCCAACTCATTACAAGTCGACTTGTACCAATCGTAGTAAACAACTGGTCATTCTAGCTGGTTAAAACCCTTGATAACGGCGTTAAAATTTTTGACTGTAGAATAACTACTTATCGAAAAATTTTGCCTTGTTCTCAAGCGTTTTTCCTGCGCTATCTCTGATCATTTATTTACTGTGATTGGTATTAGCTCATTATGGTTTTATCCAAAACGAAATGCACCCGTCTAAGTTGGAGGCATCAACCTAATAAATAGGTACACCTTTCCAAGTTAAACGAGTGTGTTTTCATTCTCTCTCATCCGGACTATGACCGTCGGCTCTGGCATCTCACCAGATCTGCTGACCTCGACGAATCGAGCGCTCGCGGGCTTATCTTTAGATTTTGCTAAGGACATACCGCCGGTGGGGAATTTCGCCCCGCCCTGAGAATAAAAATTAATAATCTATTTTGCTTTGAAAGCAGACCAGATGGTAATCCTTTCAATAGTGGATTTAAAGGACTGACAGCAAAGTTTTTCAGATTCCGGCCTTATAGTCGGGTAAGTGTTCACTTTATCAGCAGAACGTGTCCGGCAGTCTTTAGTGGGATAAGACCTTTGAATCAGCTGGTTTGAGTGGTCTTTGTTGCTCTATGAACATAAGTGGATGTCGAACATTGTTGATACTGGCGTGGCTGTTCACCGAATCAATACTCAAGAGGTTCATCAATCGAACATTGTTAGACCATGACGGCTTAATGACCGTTTTGACATAAAATTGATATTGGCATTGCTAAGCTGCGCTAGCATCCATCCACTTTATCCAAAAGATCTTAGTCATGACATCTCCGTTCTCTAACAAATCCAAAGGCTTATTACTGCTCGTTTTAAGTTTGTCTTCTCTCGTACCGTTTTTGATCTTTGGATCTAATTTTGACCTTGGGGCTGCGGTTTCGCCTTTCCAAGGCGCCTTCATAACGTTTGTGACTTACTCGGCGGGTAATCAAGGATTCTTGGTAACGCTAGCTGTTTTGTCTTTGGTATTGCTCACGATGAAATTTTCCAAAGCTAAGCTCGTCAGCCTTTGTCTGCAGCTCGGCTTGTTGTTGGTTCTCAGCTTTGCAGCAAAAACTTTCTTAAAGCATTCTACAGAAAGCCCGCGTCCTTATTCTGAGTATTTGGTGACGCAAGAAGTCGTTGAAATGCCAGAGCTGTTTTACGAACTGCCATTGGTAGAAAAGAACGCAGCGATTGCATCTGTGCAAGACAAGGTGAGTGAGTGGCGAACACGTCATTGGCTAGGTGAGACTGACTATTCTTTCCCATCTGGGCACATGATTTTCGTTGGCGTGTGTCTGGCGTTCTTTGGCGGCTTGTTCCTAGAAGCGAAACGTTTTTACTTAGTCGGCGGTTTGCTAGTTTGGGCTGGTGGCGTTGCTTATAGTCGTGTTTGGCTTGGTATGCACCGCCCTGAAGACTTAGCTGCGTCTATTGCCTTTGCCGGTTTGATCTACCTATTGGTGCCACTGATTCCGACGCAAAGAATAGAACTTTTGTTACCGATGTTTCTAAGAGATCGCAAATGAGTAATAAACTTGCCTAGAAGAGCTCTGGTTGGGCTTTTGAAAGAGAGGAATAAAAAACCGCCTTCGGAGAAGGCGGCTATTTTAAACGATGACTGCTATTGAAAAACTATAGATGCTATTTGAAACTATAACCTCCATACACTACGGGTTTCATTCTAACTAACTGTTTTAGTAGAAATTAACGTAGTTTAAATATACCAACCATTGATGCCAGTCGTTCGTTTACTTGGGAGATATTGTTGGTTTGCACCAAAGCTTGATCTCCATTTTTGTTGAGTTCATTTACAATGTCACTCAGAGCCACCATGTTACGACTAATTTCCTGAGTGACGCTGCTTTGCTCTTCTGCGGCCGTTGCAATTTGAATACTTAGGTCATTGATCCCCGTTACTTGTGACGTTAGCTCATTTAAGCTGCTGCCCACTTTCTCGGTGTTATTAAAAGTTTCGTCACAAGTCCCTTTCGTCTTATTCATAGACTCTTCAACATTCTTGTTCACTGAAAGCAATCGAGTCAGCGCTTGTTCAATCTGTTGTGTACTCGCTTGTGTTCGACTCGCTAAGGCTCTCACTTCATCCGCTACTACTGCAAACCCACGACCTTGCTCGCCCGCTCGTGCTGCTTCAATCGCTGCATTTAACGCAAGAAGATTGGTCTGTTCAGCGATTTCACCAATCACTGTCAAAATATCACTGATTCCTTTAGTTTCTTGGCTCATGCTTTCTAGGTTCGATGATGTGTTCTCTATCTCAGAAACTAGTGCATTAACCTTCATTTGTGCATCACCGACAGCATTGAGTGATTGCTCCCCGATATCGGACGCGACTTTAGTTGATTGCGCCGTTTCACCTGCATTTTGGGCAACGGCGTCAGCTGTTGAACTCATTTCTTCAATGGCAGTGACAATTTGTTCAGTTTCTTGCACGTGCTGATTCAAAATGTGGTTATTTTCATCTGATTTATGTTCAAGTTGCTGCACATTTTCTTTCAGTTCAGACGATGCTGCGTCAATCTTTAGCATCAAGTCTTGTATATGCTCGATGAATTGGTTTACACCAGATGCGATTTGCCCTAAATCATCGTGTTTCTTTACTTCGAGTCTCTGAGTTAAATCACCATCACCATTTGATAGCCCTGTAATGGTTTCTTTCAACGCTAGGATGGGTTTGTAAAGAATATTGAGAATGAATAACGTGGCAACTACGCTGATCAATAGGTAGACAATCGTGATCATAATTGCTTGCTGCTGAGCGACTTCTAGCGCTGCGAATACGACGCTTTTGTCTAATCCAACAAGTAGGTACCACTCTTTGTCACCATAGCTAACCGCATGGCTGAACATCACTTTCTCAACGCTGTTGATACTATAATTAACGATTGTGCTTTCTGAATTTTGTGCTTTTTTTGCAACGTCTTTCAAAGAAGCGTAATCCGTTAATTTAGTGCCCACTTTAACCACACTGGATGTGCTAGCCAGCACCGTCATGTCATTGGTCATCATCATCGAAATAGCACCGTTGAGGTCGATTTCAGAGACAGTGTCACTTAGAACATCGAGTGGAATGTCTGCCAATACCACACCGTTACCAACATCTTTACCAATGCTCACCATTAAGGTACCTGTTGTGGAGTCTGTATATGGGTCTGTATATACAAGGCTTCCTGAACGCTTACCTTCTTTGTACCAAGCTTTACTGCGAGGGTCGTAGCTTGGTGGACTTTTGTGATTATCCCAGCCCGGGTAATCGAATGACGCATAAGCATCGCCATTGTCAAAACCTATCATTAAGTTCGCGACATCAGCACCTAATGAGCCCACGCGCATTCGCTCGGCGTGTCTATCTTGATAATTATGTTGACGATAATCAGCAGCTACTTTTGCTACTGCTTGTGTTTTTGCTTCTAGGTAAGTCTCAACCTTATTCCCTTCAATGCGAATACGGTCTTGTGTGCTCTGATAAATAGTGTCAGTGAGTGCTTCCTTCTTACTCTGATATGATAAATAGTTGGCTGAACCGACACTTATTGCGATTATTACTGATACTGCGACTAAAAGAACCTGCTTAAATCCAAGTTGTTTCATATGAATGTCCTTAATACTGAGCGTGCTCATCTGTCTGCCTAATGATTGTGCGAGTATATAGAGATATAGTGAATGCAACTACGCTCTCAATTGAACATTTAGTCTAATTTGAACAGTCTCAGCTCTGTATACAAAAAGCTCATGAAAAAATGGTTTATGCAGTAATGGTTCATTGATGCTGAATGAGAGGGAATCGTGACCGCCAGATAGAGATGTTTACGACAGTGTGGTACTGACTTTAAAGCTTAAATAAGGCGCCGCATTAGGGTATTTGAGCATAATGGATAACGTCACTAGTCAGTCATATGCGCTTGCTTATTGAGATGAGTGAGCTGTCATCAAAATAGTTACAAAACGTAAGCAACCTTCAGTACTTACGCTATCTCTATACTAACCAGCTAAGCCCTGCCAAATGGCAGTAAAGCCACTGATAGAACATAACAGTAAAGAACCAATTCGTATCTTCTCTTTAGGAATGCTTTGCGTGGTCATTAACGCCACTTTGTAACCCAACCAAGCAGCAGGCAGCAAAGGTATGGTGATGATCAAATGGTGCATAGTGAAGAAGCCAATTGGGATCTGAACAATCAACGAAATGATTGAACTAAACACGAAAAACGCAGAAAGGTTACCACGCAGCTGATTGGCATCTTGGTGTTGGAGTAGCAGTGCCATAGGTGGACCACCAATACCTGAACTGGTGCCAAAAAATCCTGAGAAGAATCCCGCGATGCCCATTTTGGCAGGCGTCGGCTCTAACCTAAATGGAAGCAAGCTGACAATCACGGCAAATACCACTAATAAACCTAACCAAAGTGACAACACGCTCGTTGAAACCATCACCAACAAGGCACCGCCTGCTAGTGAGCCTGGAATGCGTCCTAGTAATGCGATTTTTAATCCGCCAATAGAAATGTTTGCACGGTGTTTAAAGGCGTTGAATAACGAGATGAACAGGCCAACTAAACAGATAGGCGCAGGTACATAGTCGGGCGAGACTAAAAACAACAGTGGGGCAGCCACAATGGCCAAACCAAAGCCGATTGCAGTTTGCACAAATGAGCCTGCAAAAATGAGTGCCATTGCGATAAGAGCGGTCTGATCTAGGTATTCCATAAGCCTGCGGATTAGTTTTAAAGGAGCAAGTGAATACTATAAATTAAAATGAAAAGAATAGTCTTATTATTCAGTGAGGTTTATGCAAATATCGACCGTTTTAATTGGTGAAATAGTGACTAACAAAAAAACGAGTGAGTATATCAGGATGCTTCTTTTCAATACTCACTCGCTTTATTGGAACGACTTGTTGTTTACGCTAGTGGGGGAGTCAGCGTTAAACGCTAAGCCATTGCCAATTTCAGTCGCTCAATCGGCTTGTCATTGATAGGTAAATGGATAAGCGTTGCTGCAAATGCCAGTACCACCGTTGACCACCAAATTGGCTCGTAAGATCCGTAGTAATCGTAAATACGACCACCAACCCAAGCGCCTAAGAAGCTACCCACTTGGTGAGTAAAGAATACCAAGCCGTACAGCGTCGACAGGTAACGGGCACCAAAGATCTGACGAACTAAACCAGACGTTAGCGGAACCGTACCCAACCAACAGAAACCAATAGCCGCACCGAAGATTGCCGCGGTTGACTCAGTCACTGGCAAAGTTACAAACGCACCAATAACCACAGTACGCACTAAGTACAGTGCCGACATTACATGACGCTTGCTGAACTTATCGCCCATCACACCCCAGAAGTAAGATCCGAAGATGTTGAAGATACCCACATAAGCCAGTGCCATTGCTGCACTACTCGCAGGTAAGTTTTTGTCTGCTAAGTAACTTGGTAAGTGCGTTGCAATGAACATCACGTGGAAACCACACACGAAGAAGCCCGCGTGAATCAACCAATAACTTTTGTTCGAAAACGCTTCAGACAGCGCTTCTTTCAGTGTCTGGGTGTCTTCTACTTGTTTATTGGTTGCTGACTTCGGTGCTCGCATAAACAGTGCAAACGAGATCATCAAACAACAAAGCACGCCAAATACTTGCATCGCACTTTGCCAATCAAATTCGTTCAACATGTATTGCGCGCCCGGAATTACCGCGAACATACCAAATGAACCTGCTGCTGTGGTTAAACCAAATGCCTTCGCAGCGTGCTCTGCAGGTACAACTTTTGCCACAGCGCCTAATACAATCACATAGCTTGTTGCACTTAACCCAAGGCCAACCAATGCGCCTAGTGAAACGTAAAGCATGCTTGATTCGGTAGACATTGAGGTAAGAAGTAAACCCAAACCGTAAGCACATGCACCTGCAATAATGATGCGTCTTGCTCCCCATTTGTCAGCGGCCATGCCCACAAAAGGCTGGAACACACCGAACAGCAGGTTTTGTAGAGCAATGGCGAAGCTGAAAAATTCACGGCCGGTGCCAAAATGCTCTGAAATTGGCATCATGAAAATGCCGAATGATTGTCTGATCCCTAGACTGATAATAAGTGTGCCGATCCCAAGCCATACCAGTAAAGGAAAACGGAAAATGCTCATTCTAATACTCTTAAATTAATGGTGGTGATGTGAGTGGTCTTGCGCTGACATGTGTTGGTCAGTCATCTTATGGTGGTGTTCGTGCCCAGAATGCTCATGCGCTGACTGCTGGTGGCATCCACTGCTCACGGCATGCTGGGCCAAGAGATCAATCAATGGCTGACTGTGATGCACAATAACCAAACTAATGACAAGTAATAGCGTCATTCTGGCGAGTTGGGCAAAAAGAGATTGTGAAAACATAAGGTGTTTACATGCGCTCAATGTTGTAAGAAGTCGCGCATCATAATGACGAGTAGGGTATGTATCAAATGACCTTTTGTGATTTAGTCTATGCGTTTTATGCATAGATTTAAGCATCGCTGGAATTTGAATGAAACGTAGCTAATAAATAGGAAAACACGAAGCTCGCTGATTATGTGGTAGAAGTGGAGAATTTAGGATGGATATTTAATTTTTTAGATATAACTGCTTGCTTTAGTGAAGTATTTTAAAGCCTGTAAAAACTAGTATACAAATTAATCACTCAGTAACACTGCGCAATTACTCGACTTATCTGTTAAACATCGTAAATTTGTACTTCAATCGTTTCAACGGGACTGAAACGCGATGTTAAAAGATTCAGGGAGAGTCATTCACATGGATAAAGATCATAACCTTCGCGAAAACTTACTGGCACTGATCTTAGGTAGCGCGCTAGTGTCACTCGGCGTTATCTTTTTCAATCAAGTCGGTTTGCTCACCGGAGGCACGGCTGGTCTAGCGATCTTCATTACCAAAGTGACAGATTTGAGCTTTGGCCAAGTGTTCTTCGCACTTAACTTACCTTTCTATATTTTGTCGGTTGCTCGTATGGGCTGGCGCTTCACCATCAATACGTTTATCGCGGTTTCGATTGTTTCGTTCGCCGTGGATCACTTGTATCACGTGATTCAAATTGCCGAAATTCATGCATTGTATGCAGCTTTACTTGGTGGTGGCTTGATTGGTACCGGCATGTTGGTGATCTTCCGTCATAAAATGAGCTTAGGTGGCTTCAACATTCTGGCGCTGTTCTTACAAGAACGTTTTGGTATTCGAGCGGGTAAGGTTCAGATGGCACTAGATTGTACGATTGTTGTGCTTTCACTGTTTATCGTTGATGTGTCGCTGGTTCTGTTGTCTGTACTGGGCGCAATCGTCACCAACTTGATTTTGGCGATGAACCATAAACCGGGGCGCTATCAACCAGTTGTTAAAGCGGAAGCGGCGTAGTAAGTGGAAGCAGAGTAGTTAGGTTCACTTAATCAAAGTAATTTACAGATTATGAAAACAACAAAGCCAGCATCAATTGCTGGCTTTGTTCTATTTTAGGGATGGCTATTAGCACTTACTGCAATCGTTGTCTGGTTTGAGCTCGCAGTCAATCACATTGCCTTGCTGATCAAGTGACAGGTTACAGCACTCTTCAAACAAGTTCTTAAGATCCCCGCGGCTTTTCTGAACACGAGACTTAACGGTTGAGTAGCTGATGTTTTGAGCCTCTGCGATCTCTTTCTGGCTTTGGCCTTTGATGTCGACAGCAAGCAGTAATGATGAACTTTGTTCTGGTAACGCCTGAATAAAGGGTTCAATACATAATGAAAGCTTCTGCTTGAACTCAGAATTGTGGTCTAAATCGGTAAACCAAAGATCTTCAGCATCAATTTGGCTATCACGTTGTTATCGAGCGTGCTTACGGTAAAAGTCGATGATCGTGTGATTGGCTAATTGGAATAGCCACGACTTTACGCTGCTCGCATCTTGTACCTTATCTAAGTTCTGATAAGTCTTAATCAAGATATCTTGGAGCAAGTCGTCTACATCCGCAGAATTGTTGACCTTTGAATGCAGGAATGACTTTAATGCTTGCTGATACTCGGCCCAGACTTGCTCGAGCTTCAAAGGTGCCTTATTCAAAGTTGCCTTGTTCAAAGGTGCATTAGTTGAACTGTTCATTTACGCAACACTCGTCTTGTAAGAAATCAATCACACCTTCTAGGCATTCATACTCCGCCACGCAGAATAGAGTTCTTCCTTCTCGTCTTTGGCTGATTAGGCCCGCAGACGCCAAGCTGGATATGTGGTGAGACAAGGTGGAACCAGGGATACCTAGCTCTTCTTGTAGGCCGCCAACTGCAATGCCTTGGTAGCCAGCTTTAACGACACTCTTATAAATAGTTAGGCGAATAGGGTGTCCCAACTCTTTAAGTGCTTTCGCTACGACTTCTAAGTTCATATTAACTCCTCAAGATTTAATTTCGATATTAGTCGAAATGTGGTCTAAATACAAATGTAAAGACCGTAATTTATTAAGTCATTGAAAAATAAATCCTTTGAAAATTATTTCGATTTTTACCGAAATAAAGCTTGATCTGTTACGAGATATTTCTATAATTCGAGAATATTCGAAATTAAGGGTTGGTTACTTTTCTCATAGAGCCCGACCTTCAATCCAGTTTGGAGTTAATTATGAGCAATGAAATGTTAACAATGCTAAAAGACGCACTTGATATGTTCGCTTTCTTAGCAGTAGAGTTAATTATCCTTTTCTTAGCGATCAGCTACATTGTTGGGATTCTTCAAGAGTTCCTTACACCAGAAAAGATTCAATCTATCCTGAGCTCACGTAATGGTAAGGGGTATGTGGTTGCTGCACTATTGGGTGCAATTACACCTTTCTGTTCATGTTCGACCATTCCTTTCCTAAAAGGATTGCTGCGTGCACGAGCGGGTTTTGGACCAATGATGGTGTTCCTATTTGGTAGCCCACTATTAAACCCAGTGATCATTGGTTTGTTCGTGATTACGTTTGGTTGGCAAGTAGCTGTGTTTTACTTCTTAGTCGCAATGACAGTATCGGTAGTGGCAGGTTACGCACTTGAGAAGCTTGGCTTTGAGCGTTACGTAAAACCTGAAGCGTATGAATCGACAGGTTCTGCTTCAAACTGTGGCACTAGCTGTGGTGATTCTGCTCCTAAGAAAGCAGCGCCAGCGAAGGTAGAGTCTTCATGTGGTACAAGTGCATGTGGTGAACCTGCACCAGTAATGGCGAAAGAGACATCTTGCTGCGATTCTAAAAAAGAAGAGCCACAAGTAACTAATGCCGATCAGTTAAAGCCAAAGTGATCGGTTGAAGGATCCTTCCGAGCTGTCAAAATCCAAGTGTATTTAATGCACTTGGATTTTTTTATGGATGTTTCTCAAGCTCTAAACATAATTAATGATTGGAAACCTAGCAGCGTTGAGACTTTGTCTGACTTGCTTCCAATTGAACTCATTGACGAAGCCTATTCTCTTACTGATACTGTCACGATGAGAAAGAGGAAATTAACTTTAGAATCCATGGTGTGGCTGCTTGTTGGAATGGCTATCTACAACAGTAAATCCATGAAAGATTTAGTGAACCAACTTGATATTGTCGACCGTACAGGTAAAGCTTTTGTCGCACCGAGTGCGTTAACTCAACGTCGAAAGACGTTGGGTGAAGACGCAATTAAAGCGGTCTTTTAGCGAATGACTACGTCATGGTTAAAAAGTGCAAAGTTACCCCAGTGGAATGGATTAACGCTTCTTGGCGTCGATGGCGTTGTTTGGCGAACGCCCGATAACCCGCAAAATGAAAAGGCATTTTCTCGACAAAAAGGGACGCAATATCCGCAAGTGAGAATGGTCTGCCAAATGGAACTAAGCAGTCACATTATTACGGCCAGTGCATTTGATAATTACAATACAAACGAAATGATATTAGCTGAAAAACTGATAGAAACAACACCAAACCATAGCGTGACAATGTTCGATAAGGGGTTCTATTCTTTAGGCTTATTACATAAATGGCAAGACTCTGGCTCGGAGCGTCATTGGCTTATCCCCCTCAAGAAAAATACACAATATGACATTGTTCAATCTTTAGGGCGAAATGACAAACTGGTTCAATTACACAGTAACCCAAGGGCTAGAAAGCTATGGCCTGATTTACCAAAGTCGATAACCGCTCGACTTGTCACTCGTAAAATTAAAGGAAAAGACTACCAAGTATTAACCTCAATGACGGACTCCCTGCGTTACCCATCAAAAGATATTGCAGGCCTTTATGAACATCGTTGGGAAATTGAGCTAGGCTACCGAGAGCAAAAACAATACATGCTTGGAAATCGTCTCACGCTGCGAAGTCGTTTACCAGAACTGGTAAAGCAGGAGTTATGGGGCATCTTGCTTACTTACAATTTAATCCGATACCAGATGGTCGAGCTCTGCTTCAATTTAAAGGGAAATTACCTTCCTTATCAACTGAGTTTTAACGGCACATTAGCTCATGTATCTGCGTTACTTGTAGGCTTACCTTACTCAACACCAGGCGCAATACCTCGTCAGCTAAAAGGGTTCCACAACATGGCTGAAAGCTTAATACTTGAAGGGCGAAGGGAAAGGACATTCCCTAGAACAGTTAAACCCAGACCACAACGGTATGCTAAGAACAAAAATGCCGTTCACTCTTAAGTGAACGGCATTATGATCTGCTCCAGTCAGACTGGACACTTAGCTAAGCGACATTTCGCTTTTCAAAG
>NZ_JBGONU010000049.1:0-34101 GCF_041439295.1 Vibrio sp. 1F253
TGCCCTGCGCTTTCACTTCCAGGCTAAGCCCTTGGCCATCAAAACGCGTCGATGTACCTGAAAACACCAAGTTCGTGGCGTTACTGCCGTCCACGTTGCTCACTGGCGTGATAACCAACGTGGGCGTGATAGGCAGTGAATGTGTACGGTCTTGCGTGCCCACATTACCCACGAGATCTTTGTACTGGTCTACAATCAGAGCCACAGTTAATTCATTGGTATCAGGCACCTGAACGTTACCCTGCCAAACTTTATTATCAGCCGTGGCAGTTAGTGAGTTGATTTGATTACCACCAAGCATGGCCGTTACTTCTTGTAATTTTTTATCAAACTCAAGGGTTACTTTTACATCTTTGCCTGTTTCCTGGTGCATTGGCGCAAATTTCACGCTAGACAGGGTTGGTAACACACCCTCAACCCCCAAAACCAAACTATCCCCTGTGCCGGGGATAGTATTTACGCTTTGATAGCTATCATCATCTACCCGTATCGTGATGGTTTTGTTCTGTTTTATTGGAGTTATGTAGTCAACAGTCCAAGTTATATTGTCTGTCGTTCTCCAAGAAGCCTGCTTCAAAATCCCGGTATCGTTGCCATCACTGGCGTTCACTTTCAAATCCAAAAATTCAAAGTTGTTGACCTCCTCGGTAAAGGTAAACAATAGCGGAATTTCAACGCCACCAGCTAATGGCATTGACGCGGTTGTCGATATCGCGAGTGCTGGAATGCTTGCGGCTTCTACTTTCTGAGCTATTAATTTATCAACTTTATGACCAACTAAATCTACCGCTGTTACTTTTAGCGAGTAGTTGCCCGGTGATAACAGGTAACGTATCAAGTATGGGTCACCGTCATTGGCGGGTTTTACTATCGACTGAGGATTAACAAGGATACCCGTCCCATTATCTGCAGTCGAAGCCACACTACTTATGTTCTTATCTGAAAGGTATGCTCTAACATTCACATAATATTGACCGTTCACAGGAGTCATCGAATCCTGACTACCAGTTATACTTGTGATAACTGGCGCTTGGTAATCAACAATCGATTCAACCCCTTGAGCATTGTAACTTCGATTGAACATGTCAAAATCAGTGATGGTCCGCCCTATAGAGTCAGTCACCGTTACTTTGTACTTATACGGTAATTGGTCATCAACGCCAAAAGTCATAGTGTCTGAGCCTTTAGCAGACACGATTTTTCCAGTAAAGCTAATCGTGCTACCTGAATTAGGAATCAAATCGATAGAATAGTGCGAAGCCTTTACGTTCGCCCCCTCATTAGACGTAATGTTGAATACCTGGCTGTTGTTGGTAAAAACAAGCTTGCCTCCTTGCAAGCTTGATATTCCATCAAAAGCCACTCCAATGGTTGGGGTACTTATATCTATATCGATTGTCTTGTTTTGAGCCCAACCAACATTATCCGTTGCTTCGACATTTACTCGAATTGAGCTTACTCCTTGTAAGTCAGTTTTTGGAAGCTCAAAATAGAGGTGTGAGCTGTCGCCAACGTCATCTTTATCGAAAACATGCTTAGGATTGCTTAACGTGTATTTAACGCTTGCAATTCCACTCCCTTCATCCCAAACCGAAAACTGGAATCTAACCAAGTTAGCATCGTCCGGAGATTCATTGAGGGTAACTGTATCGTCAATATTTGGAACGCTATTATCGACCGTTACACGGACTTCATCGCTCTTTGATTCACCCCATACATCAATAATTTGTATTCGCGGCTCAATTTTTTTGCCATCAAGCTTGTCACCTAATGGCGCGGTAAACGTAGAGCAAGAATAGTCATCCTCGCACTTAATGAAAGAAGGGCTAAAGTTCTCTGGGTTATCATTTAGATTGTATGAAGCATCATCTAGAGTCACGACGATATTTTCCAGATCATCATTTTGTCCGACCTTTACCTTGAAATTCATTTCAAGAGTCTCACCTCGAATAAAAGTATTTTCAGCAGGGCTGGTAATGGCGATTTCTAAATCGCCCCGGGCTGGAAGCAATAATTCTAACGCATGATCCGAACCCAAGTTTCCGGCGATATCAGACAAGTTCTTAATCGTGTATAAATGCTGCAACGCCCCTGGATAGAGGATATCGGCATACAACTCGGTATACGTACATGTCGTTATACCCAATTTAGAGCTACAACTTTTTGGTTCAAAAGACACATTTAATCGATTTCTTACCAATAACGGTTCGTTACCATCACTAATATCCACACCAGAAAGATTGTCTTTGAAGCTCAATGTTAAGCTCAGTACTTTCTTACCTTCGGCGTTCAAACCAACGTCATTGCCAGTAAATTGATATGTGTCTTGTTCAACCGTAGGGGCATCGATATCCATCATATTAAAGCTGAACTTATTAACAGTTTCAGTGCCATTCGTTCCGACTGTTTTAGTTATCAAAACCACAGGTGAAACAGACATATTCACATCAGTTGTAACGCTACACTTATAATTCTCTTGAGGATTAGTTATAACACCTGAATAAGCATAGTTTGGACCATCTTCCGGTACACCTTCTGATGTGTAATTTTCTCTTACCCAACATTCTAATGTTCTCGCTTTTACCTCACCCACAGGGTCAAATTCAACATTAAGGGTACTTCCCGATATATGACTTTGGAAGTCAGTCGGTTTTGCGATTGACAGAGCTACGCCTTGACGTTGCACATTGATACTTTCTGACCTTGTTGCAGACGGCCTTTCTTGTTCTGAGTTATAGCGAACATTATTATAAACTTTGAATTCCAGCTGATAGGCTCCGTCTTCAGTTAGATCTGCCTCTGTCAACCTAGCTACCCAAAGGCCATCTTTCTGAGAAAATGAGATGTTGTTGGTTTGTTCCCCATATTTATAAGTACCTTCAACTAGCGGGATCCCGCTTTCGTCTTCGGCAGCAATACTGATAATTACAGGTTCACTACGAGTAATTTGTATCTGGCCACCAACAGAAGGAACTGGCTTGCCATCATCTTCATATGTGAAGAGCACCGGATGAATAAATGGCATTGAGTTCTGAACTTTAACCGCATAATCTACGGTTGTCGTATTTCCTCTAATGTCCGAACCACCCAATCTTATTGTGCGAATTGCACTATCGCCATCGTTTACACCACCTAAAGGGATCTTCATTTCATCACCAACTAAGGTGCTTGCATCAGAGGGGTTTTCTTTAAAAGTCCAATACTCTAATGTTTCTTTGTTAACACCCTCTGACGAAGGTGTTCCCCTGTCATTTAAGTCTTGAGCAGAAAGGTTGAATACATAATTACCAAGATAGAAACTTTCCGGATCAAACCCATTTAACTTTAGTGATGGCCCTTCGCGATCTAGCAGAACAGTTCTAATTTCCGTTTCAGATTCGAACCCATATTCGTCTACAGTTTTAAGATACAAATTCGCCTTTTTATCGTCGCCAATAACAATGTTCAGACTTAGATTTTCTGTAATTTCAATGTCAAAGGGCTGCGCTGGATTTTTGGGGACAATTGAACGTATTGCAGCACCTTGACCTTGCTGCCAGAGTTCGACTTTAGATACGTCAGAATCATCAGATATAGAGTTAAGCTTCACAGTAAAGTTGGAACCAAGAACATAACTTTCACCAGAGTTATTATCTACCACCCATGGTTCAGCTAATTCGATTACAGGTCCCTTGTTGTCAACTTGGAACTCGAACTCACCGCTATTTGTACCCGATGGATAAGAGCTGTCTGTTGCTGTTACGTAGAATAGGTTTTTCTCATTATATTTGAACGCATCTGCCACCAATCTAACCTCAACGTTAGGTTGTGTACCTAGTAAATATGGTTCTGCACTTGCCGCTGGTTCTGTTTCGTAGTGTTTTAAAGTGAAGCGTCTTCCAGACTCTCGCTTCATGTCCACTTCAACCAAACTACCAGGGCTTAAGCTCCATGTTATATCTGGAACCCAACTTGAATTTCCGCCTAAATGACTAGCGGTTTTAGCCCCATTAACAACCGGACCTTTTGAATCTAGCAAAACGTTAAATTTAGGTGCATTGGTTGTCTGGCGATTAACTTTATTAGACAAATTGTCTTCAGCATTAACATAAACCGCCCAGCTTCCATCTTCGGGACTAATAATGTTGCCTTCACTACTACATTTACTCCCAGCGCACAGCTTTACCTTAAAATATTTCTCTGTATTACTTGAAAAGTGTGTACTAGCATCATAATCATGAGTAACACCCGTTGCCGAGTTATAGAACGTAAGGCCTCGCATATTCAGCTTATCACCAACGATATCGTCAATTTTGAAAGTTAATTCTTGGACATAATTGGTGTTTAAATAAACACTCTCGTCGATAGGTTGGCCGTTCCCATCGCTAGGAGAAATATACGTTGCTAAGGGAAACTCGTTATCAATGTACAATCTTACTGTGTGAGGAGCGTGCCCATTGTAGCCATAGCTATTTTGATGTTCATCCATAGCACTCGTTATAAGTGCGAATTCAACCATACCTTTAAGATCTGAAGACTCCGTATTAAGGGTAAATAAATACTCTTTTTTATAGTTATCACCACTACCTGACTCTTGAATATTCACATCAATTGGGATTCCCGCATTGGGCTTGTTTTTTTCATACCACATAGTAGAAAAAGAGGGCTGGCTCCCCGCTTTTACAACAATGCCAGACGGATCTTCCAAGACAACTCGAGAATCAACGACACCGGCCACGTAGTGCTTGTTTCCGACCCATGTTTCTCGACCATTTTCGATATTCAGGGATGGCTTAGGCGGTGATTTATCAATACTTTCACCCTCGCCCTCAATAACTGATTTGTTATTTAAATCAGGGTTAGCCATTGATATATGATCGGCGTACCTTTGAGCGAAGTTAGCTTCAACACCATATTTAACAGTCATAATGTCATAATATGACTGTGCCAAATCATGCCGATAAGAATCTGAACTAAATTCATAAGAGTCTAGAACTAGTTTTTTGCCACCACTACCAATACCATTTGCTAGACCATCATATTGCAAATCATCGTAAATGGCGGAAGCAAAATCAACAGAGCTACTCAAGAGCATATTATGCTTTTGAGTCAGATCGTAAATAGCTTCCACTAAAAATCTGTGAATATAATTATTGGACAGTTTTTCTGGAATTGAGCTTTTCAGCATCTCATTCGTTGCATATGATACGAGAATCGGATCAAACCCAAAAAAAGAGTTACTACCATTAGCTAGAGCGTTTTGGACATCGCCTAAAATTTGAGAAGCAACCTCAGGCGTTTTATTTCCAGCCTCAACTTGATTCCATTGAGAGTCAAACAACCCGGTTTGGTATGCCGATAGTTCAGTAATATAAAGTGTCTTGGAGCCATTAAGTTTAAAGTAAGCACCTAAGTTTGTGCTATTTAAGTCAACTTTCTCTGACTGTGAGTCTGGATTTTTCTGCCATTTATAGTAATAGGGCTGTGTATTACCATCAACACCGATTAAACGAACCCGCATAAAATCGTAGTTCACGACATCAGTTGTTGTATCACATCCTGCAACATCAAGAGCTTTGGTTGCTCCATTGCTTTCTATGTGTTGAATCGTGGTGCATCTACCTAACGAGGTAAATTCACCCTTGGGATTTAATCCCTCTAACAAAACATTAGCGCCAATAAAAGGAGTAACGATCGTCATCGTTGGTAAATCAAAACTGCTTCGAAAATACACATCTTGTTCGGCACTTTCATTTTCAGATTCATCAATAGTTTGAATCACTAATTTTTGGCTGGCATTTTCCGACGTTGAATCAAAATTATCGCCCAATATTTCTTTGACGAAGGGAACATAGTAGACCACTTCATTTACATGACCGTCTTCATCCGAAATACTCTCATGTGGAATGTTAGCGCTAGAAGCTACGGTATCTGTCACCTTTTGAAGCACGTAATTATTGTCATTATTTTGGCTAACGTAATATTTTACAACTAACTTAAGTTTTTCGGCACTAGCACCTAACCCGATATCGCCATTACCGTCAGATACCCTTACACGAATATATGGAATTTTATTTTCTTTTAAAAGATTTACATTGAAGTTACTAAAGTCGACACTGGGAATTGAACTTAAAATCCCTTTACTTGCGTAAAGGTAATCGATCTTCAGGTAATCACGAGTCGAGTTAACCGACTCTGATGTATACGTATCTTGCGTATAGATATCTTCTTTTGTTACTCGCTCACCATCAACACCAACATTCACGTAATTCATTGGGGCATTCTCAGGATAGCTAATCACTTGTGCCGGTACCTGATCATCACGAGCGACTTCGTGTATTTTCTTACCAATATTACCTTTGCTATCACTCGCTTTAATTTCAA
The DNA here is from genome assembly GCF_041439295.1 of Vibrio sp. 1F253. NCBI lineage: Bacteria > Pseudomonadati > Pseudomonadota > Gammaproteobacteria > Vibrionales > Vibrionaceae > Vibrio > Vibrio sp. 1F253. Next base: position 6,364 of record NZ_JBGONU010000049.1, read on the forward strand.
ATGTCGTTCGTGTTACGAACTCACTTGTTGAATATTCTTTACTGAATTCACAGATATATCCTCCACAAGCAACGACTTCATCCAAGCCACCTTTAAATGAAACAGTAACTGATTCAACCAGTTGCGAGCCTTCTTTTACAATGCCTTTAAGTACATATTCTTTGGTATTATTATTTATTGAACTGCTTGAAGTGACTTCTATTACCGGCGCATAATTGTCCCATTTGAAGTCGACGTAATGACCAGAATTACGCGTTTTAACTAGCTCATTACCCAATACATCAGTGGTATAAAAAACCAAACGTGCGGCGGTGACATTTGAAATATCAGTTTTAGGATCGATTTCCACATTGTCGATGGCTTTGGTATCTACCCTTACTTTTACGCTTGTTTCACGAAGACCCCCTTGAAAATCGTTGAACTCTATAAAACAAAAGTCACTACCCGAAGTTGTCTTATCATCACATTTATTTCCATAAGACCACTCTCCATTTAATTGGTATTCTAGATACGCGGAGACACCTTGAACGCCAATTTCATCGTTTATCTTTATATCCAGTCTATCAACCCCAGCCAACACACCGCTGTCTGTTCGAGACACTGTAGGAGCTTGGGTATCAATTGCAGTTTCATCACGAGGAGGTAAAACACCCTCGGTTCCTGTGCTAGTACCAAGCTCGTTAACTTTATTACTAAACTCAACATACTCGCCTGCATCCGTGCCTGAAACATTTAAGTTGAGATCATTGACGACAATCAGAACATGCTGAGCTAAATCGTTAGTGTAAATATCACTAGAAACTTTTTGCTGACCAAAGGTTAAAGGGGTTACGCCTCCTGACACTGCACTTATTTCCTGCCCATCTAGAAGACCATCAGCAATCACATCTCGATACTGAATATCCGCTAAATGAATCGAAGTGTAAATATCACTTTGAGTTTCACCGTATTTTTGGATTAGGTCGTTCGAAAATGAAGAATAAGCTGTTAACAAGGCGCCATATTTATGTCCTGATGTAGCAAAGCTACTTTGACCGCCTTTAGTTATGTCAATTGGTTTGGTTTCGTTAACATTGAAACCATACATATCATTTATGCTATTAATTGATTCAGATATAGCATCAGAATCAGATGAACCCTTGCCAATCTTATATTTAGTTAAGCCCGATACGATGTTCGTCAAAGGGGTTATCATTAAGCTCTGGTCACCACCTTCCTTGTAGTTAACCATGGCCTCTAAACGGAGTGTTTTTCCGTTACTAGAAGACACCGTATTTTTTGTTAGAGGGTCAGTATAACTGCCTTCTTTCGCTACGATGAAAAGTGGCATCGATGAAGATTCAAATTCAACCTTATAGTCACCAAAGGCATCGGAAGTTGTACTTGCCAGCTTCCTACCCAAGTTTCCATCCTTGTATTCGAACACCTCTATCTTTGCACCACTTACAGGGGCATCATAAACGTTACCCGAGATGCTTCCTGTATTCCTTGCTGGCGGGATATTATCACCACCACCTTCCCCACCACCACATGCGCTTAAGAAAAGCGATGTAACAATAAGACCTAATGTTGATTTGTGCGTATATTTAGTGAACATAGTATTCTGGCAGAGTATATTTTGTCGCGATTATATTATCGTCTGTAATTTTCTCAACATGACAGAATAACTACTTATAAAGTACAATTTGGCTAAATAAAAAGGTGAAAGGTTTGTTTTTTCTATCGTTGAAAAAAACACCCTACACCTTTAACCAGTCGTTACGAAGGAATTAACTAAAACAACATGATAAAAAAATGAATAAATATTATGATCTAATCCCAACTTTGACCCATTAACTGAATTTGATTGATAGATTATGTACTTTAAAAGAGAGCACCATTTAAGTCTAAATGCCTTAAAATCCGGTTATCTGATGATTTTTATCATCATCCCTCTCGCGATATTTATAGTTGTAAGCCATTCAAATATTAATAAAAAACAAATTCCTAACGTAACTAGTTCCGAAAACCGTCCGACCATAACACCTGCTCCTACATCTGAAATGGTTTCAGGTGTAGTTAAATATACTTTTATCAGTTCTGTACTATCTTCTGGTTTGACGAATAACGAATTAAAATCACTATTGAGTTTATTAGGAGACAATTTTGACATTATCAAATCAGTTAATAACGGTGATAAATTCTCAATAAAAATCCGAAACAACGGAACCAACCACGAATATGTCAGTGCTTTTTACTATTCAGGTAGTGATATAGAATTTTTCGCAATGAGAGGGGCTGATGATAATATCTACAATGAAAATGGCTATAAATTAAACAATGACTATGTATTTCCTCTTCCTCTGCATTTTCGAGTGAGTTCACCGTTCGATTTAAACAGAAAACACCCAATAACCAACCGTATTGCACCACATTTCGGAACAGATTACGCGACCCCTATTGGTACAAAAATTCGTTCACTGTCAGATGGCGTTGTTTTGAAGTCTCGCTATAACCGTTTTGCCGGAAATTACCTAACCGTGAAGCATACTGATGGAAACTACGCACGCTACCTGCACCTCTCAGAAAGACATGTTTTGACTGGAGATTTTATAACAAAAGGTCAGATAATCGGTTTGACTGGTAATTCAGGTAGAACAACTGGACCTCACTTACACTTAGAGCTGTCGGTTGCAGGAGTCCCAGTAAACTTTGAACAATATATAAAATCAGAGAAAGGCCATAGCAACCAATTCATATACATGGCTCAAACAGAACATCAACAACTAAAAAGAAAACTTGTTCAATTTATCCAATCAAATCAACCCTCAACATAGGTTTCATCCTGTTATAGCACTTGGTTTCCTTGTTTAGTCGAATCGACCTGATACGATTTAACATTCTAAAAAGACAACCGATTGTTTAAGTTTGGCATTTTCAATTGCGAATTTTTTTCTCTGTCGCTGATTTTCGCATCTTTTTGACGGCATTACGTCATCCATAGGTTTTATGGTTCATATAACGATAACTGTCGTGTAGCAGCGACACCGACTTTATCTGCTAACTTAAGCGCTTCGTCTTTGAATTCAGGAGCATGTTTGATTCGTCTTTTCTTGTCGTAATTGCTGACCTCGTTAGTCATTGTACTCACTTAACTCAGTGCCCCAAACTGCTAGTGCGGACATTGTCTTCTCAAACAAAACGCCGACGTGATAGTCGGCGTTTACGCTATAGGTATGGATGAGTGAGAGGTAGTTATTACTTTGCCAAAGCACTCAAAAACTCGGCTTCAAACTCTTCATCGGCTTCTCGGGTTAGGCACTCCACCAGCCAGTCGATGCTTTGATGGTCGAGCTTGCTGTTCACCACAAAGGCTTGCTTCACACCAAATTGATCCAGCTTGGCAGAGCCGTAGTTCTTGAATGATTTGTTGCCGTGATAATGGAGTGATTTGATCGCCTCCGTGTTAGGTTCTGGTAGGGCATCGAGCGTGTTGGCAAGTTGAATCACTAGCTCCATTGGGTTCTTAGATGATGAGATGCGATACAGAAAACCGCCCTGCACTCTTTGGCGTACCCAGTAATCAAAGCCGCTGCAATCCATCACCTTGTCGCTGACCAGTGCGGCTTCACTGCGGTAACCACACGGCTCTACGACAACCGGTGTGTGTTTGAATTCTGGTTGACCTGATGCGGCATCGGTATGAGGCAAGATCAGGTCGCATGGCTTGCTGTCTTTGGCGGTCGGGGCGTTCCAGTGGATAGGCATGAAGACTTGTTCGCGGCGCATCTCTTTGGTTACCACTAAGCGGGCTTGGCATTCGCCTTGTGCGCTGCGCACTTTCACCACTGGATTAATAGTGGTGTGGTTGAAAGCATCTAGCCAAAATTCATCTAAGCCGAACTCTTCTAAACCAAGTGCAGCAACGGTATCTGGGTGCATCGCGACAAAGGGTTCTGGTGTGTGTTCGCCTAAACCTGCGGCCAAGCCTGTACGGCTCATGGTGTGCCATTGGTCTCGGATTCGACCTGTGTTCATGATAAGTGGGAATTCAAGGCTGGTGTCGGCAATGGGTTTGTCGTGTTCGACTGCAATAAACTGCGCTTTGCCAGATTCGGTAAAGAACTCGCCAGTGGTGAACATACGTTGCTCAATGATCTCTGTTTGATATTTTAGCACTGGCCATTGCTGTGGAGTGAGTTCGCCATAGCCTTTCTCATCCAGTTGCGTGAGTCCAATTAAACATAAGTCACGCGCTTTGCCTGTTTCATTGCCGAGCGCTGTCATCTCGCAATATTCTTTAAAGATCTCGCCTTCGTGACGGTAATCAAACTGCTCTTTGAATCCCATTTTTTGCGCCACTTCTTTTAATATCCACCAATCAGGTTTGGCTTCCCCTGGGCTTGGTAATATACGGCGTTGGCGTGAGATTCGACGCTCAGAGTTGGTTACGGTGCCCGACTTCTCGCTCCACCCTTGCGCGGGCAGCACCACATCGGCCAAGCGAGTGGTTTCAGTATCGGCAATGCAATCCGACACCACCACAAACGGGCACTTCTCTAATGCGGTTTTGATCTTTTCACTGTCAGGCAGGCTTACGACTGGGTTGGTTGCCATGATCCACACCGCTTTGATTTTGCCTTCATTCATGGCACCAAACAGGTCGATCGCTTTTAAACCCGCATGTGTGGCTAAGCTGTCGGTTTGCCAGAACTCGCTCACCGTTTGGTGTGATTGCGGATCACCAAACTCAAAGTGCGCCGCTAAGGTATTGGCTAGGCCGCCCACCTCACGCCCACCCATTGCGTTCGGCTGACCCGTTACAGAGAATGGCCCCACGCCCGGCTTGCCAATTTTCCCAGTGGCTAAATGGCAATTAATAATGGCATTTACCTTATCACACCCTTGTGTGGATTGATTTACGCCTTGGGAATAGATGGTGAGCACCTTCTCGTTAGATGCAAACAAACTGGTAGAACTGTTCAAGTTGCTGTTCAGTAAGCCCTGTTAGCTCAGGAACGCTTTTGTCGCACTTACTTGATTCGGTATAACGATAATGACTTGCAGAACGAATCGCTTCAGTAAAGCCTTGAGTGTGGTTTTCTATATAGTCTGAATCTAGCTTGTCGTTATCGTCGAGGTAACCCAATAAACCGTTAAACAGCGCCACGTCTGAGCCGGATTCTAGCGCCAAGTGCATGTCGGCAATTTCACAGGTATCGGTATAACGAGGGTCGATGACGATAACTTTCAATTCAGGGTTGGCTTGTTTCGCGGCTCTTAATCTTTGGAAAAGTACCGGGTGACACCATGCTAAGTTGGAACCTGTAATCACAACTAGTTCGGCTTGCTCGAGATCTTCGTAGCACACCGGTACTGTGTCTGCGCCAAATGCACGCTTATGCCCGACCACGGTTGAAGCCATGCAAAGGCGAGAGTTACTGTCGATGTTGCCACTGCCGATGAAGCCTTTCATCAATTTATTGGCAACATAATAGTCTTCAGTAAGCAGCTGACCAGAAACATAGAACGCAACCGAATCGGCTCCAAATTCTTCAATCGTTTGATTGAATTTGTCTGCAACCAACTGAGTGGCACTGTTCCAATCCAGCTCTTGTTTTTGCTCATTCTGAATATGAGCAGGCTGTGTTAGGCGCCCTAAAGGCGTGACAGTATCACCAAGCGCAATCCCTTTAGTACATAGCTTCCCATAGTTTGATGGATGATCTTTATCACCACGTACTTCTAGTTTTCCTAACGATGTCGGTCTCGCTTCTATTCCACACCCTACACCACAATAAGCACAGGTTGATTTTATCCAACCGCTGTTTGAATCGGTCATCCGTTTCTCGCTCAATTATCCATAATTGTAATAACTCAAACCAAGCAAATAACACGCCACTTAATACCAGTCGACAAAAATGAAATATTTAACATTAAAAACAATCACTTAATAAATAACAAAATATCAATACTGAATAGAATTCAAATTAACCAAGATAGAAACTTAATTTTTGCACCATCTTGCGGAAAGCTGCACCACAAACGCTCATTTATGTAAATCTAACAAAAAATTTACATACCACTTTAGGGGTAATTACGTGTCACTGCTAAATTTTAAACCACTGAAAAATATAAATTAAATTTTATTTAAATGAACAACCTGCAATCTGGCACCCTCCTTGCTCCACTAGAAACCAAGACTTAGAAAAAACATTTTTGTTTTCCTTGATGATTATGAATTGAGTGGAATCTCAACCCGGTATTCCTCTGCTAACGACTAGAAATTAGATGCTAGTGATGGTGACGCCGAGAATAAGGAATGGATTATGAGCAAGAAGAAAATCGTCGTTGTGGGTAACGGCATGGTTGGACACAAATTTATCGACAATATCCTGCAATCAGACAGTGATGAGTTTGATGTGGTTACTTTTAGTGAAGAGCCAAGGTTGGCCTACGACCGAGTTCAGCTGACTGCTTACTTCAAGCGCGGAAATGCTGATGACTTGGCATTAACCAGCGAAGAATATTACCAAAGCAATGGCGTCAATTACCTTCTCAACGAGAAAGTCGCTCAACTAGATACCGAAAATAAGTGCGTTGTGACTGAATCGGGACATACCGAGAGTTATGACACCTTGATTCTGGCGACCGGTTCATTCCCTTTTGTTCCCCCTATTCCCGGTAACGACCAAGAGCACTGCCACGTTTATCGCACCATCGAAGATCTAGACGCCATTGAACTATCTAGCAAAGGCAGCAAATCTGGCGTGGTGATTGGTGGTGGCCTGCTTGGCTTAGAAGCCGCAAACGCAGTCAAAAACCTAGGCTTGGAAACCCATGTAGTGGAATTCGCACCTCGCCTGATGGCCGTACAGTTAGATGATGGTGGCGGTGCGCTTTTACGCAGAAAAATTGAAGACCTTGGCGTGCAAGTTCACACCGAGAAGGCAACCTCAGAAATAGTCGCGGGTGAGAACGCTCGCTACAGAATGAACTTCGCCGACGGCACCCATCTTGAAACCGATATGATCGTGTTCTCTGCGGGTATTCGCCCTCAAGATGCGCTGGCTCGCAGCTCTGATATCGCCATTGGTGAACGTGGTGGCATCGTGATTAACGATCATTGCCAAACCAACATCGACAATGTGTATGCGATTGGTGAATGTGCCCTTTGGGACAACAAGATCTTCGGCTTAGTGGCACCCGGTTATTCCATGGCGAAAGTCGCGGCTGCGCATATCGTCTCCGGCGGAACGAGCGACGCTGCGTTTACTGGTGCCGACATGAGTACCAAGCTCAAATTGCTGGGTGTTGATGTAGCGAGTATTGGCGAAGTACACGGCCAAACAGAAGGCGCTCAATCGTATACCTATAACGATGAAATTGAACAAGTTTACAAACGCCTGATCATATCGGCTGATGGTAAGAAGATTGTCGGTGCGGTACTAGTTGGTGATGCAGAGGCTTACGGTTCGCTACTGCAAATCAAGCAAAATGACATGCCTCTTCCTGAAAACCCATCGGTATTGATTTTACCTAACGTGGCCGATGATTCAGGTTCGGCAATGGGTGTTGAAGCTCTGCCTGATAGCGCTGTGATCTGTTCATGTTTCGATGTGACCAAAGGTGACATTAAAGACGCGGTATCTGCTGGCTGCACCACCATGGCGGCACTGAAAGAAACCACCAATGCTTCAACAGGTTGTGGCGGTTGTTCTGCCCTTGCTAAACAGGTTCTCGATAGTGAGCTGAGTAACCTAGGTGTCGAGGTTTCTAACGATATCTGTGAGCACTTTGCCTATTCTCGCCAAGAGCTTACCGACATCATCCGCGTCAACAAGATTAAGACCTTCGATGAGTTGTTAGATTCTCACGGAAACGGATTAGGTTGTACCGTGTGTAAGCCAGCAATCGGTTCAATTTTGGCATCTTACTGGAACGATTACATCCTCGAAGATCAACACATCGAACTGCAAGACACCAACGACATTTACCTCGGCAACATGCAAAAAGACGGCACCTACTCTGTGGTTCCGCGTATTGCTGGCGGAGAAATCACACCCGACAAGCTGATCGTTTTAGGCGAAGTCGCAAAAGAGTTCGACCTATACACCAAGATCACCGGTGGTCAGCGTGTCGATTTGTTTGGCGCGCAACTTAACGAACTGCCAATCATCTGGAAAAAACTCATCGATGCTGGTTTTGAAACTGGCCACGCTTACGGTAAATCGGTACGTACCGTGAAATCGTGTGTGGGTAGCACTTGGTGTCGATACGGCGTAGACGACAGTGTTGGCTTAGCAATTCGACTAGAAAACCGCTACAAAGGCTTACGCTCACCCCACAAGATCAAGTTTGCGGTTTCTGGCTGTACTCGTGAATGTGCAGAAGCCCAATCGAAAGACTTTGGCATTATCGCTACCGACAAAGGTTGGAACCTCTACATCTGTGGTAACGGCGGTATGCGCCCTCGTCATGGTGACCTTTTTGCTACCGACCTTGATGAAACCACTCTTCTGCAATACATCGACCGCATTCTGATGTTCTACACACGTACCGCAGACCGCCTACAACGCACATCAGTATGGATGGAAAACCTTGAAGGCGGCATTGAATATCTCAAACAAGTCGTGATTGAAGACAAGCTCAATGTTGCTGAAGAACTTGAGGCCGATATCGCCCTCAACATCGAAAAATACCAGTGTGAATGGAAAACCACCATCGAAAACCCTGAAAAGATGAAACGCTTCCAGCACTACATCAACAGCGAAGAAATGGACACTAGCCTGTCATTCATCAAAGAACGAGAACAGCGTTTTCCTAAGCCGAGCTTGAGCTCTTCTTCCGATACACAACGCGATGAAAAGCTAGCTAAGGCAGACCAAATCGAAGTGACGGAAGTTTCGTAAGCCGAATTGCTGGTGGGTGAATCAGTAACAACTAAACCCAATAGCGATAGTCGACAGTGGCGCAGCCCAAGAAAACTGCTGTCGGCTATCACCCTAATTGAATTGATTATTAATTTTATGTTTTGACTAGGAGAAAGTCATGGAAAATTGGACAACCGTATGTAGCACCCGGGACTTAACCCCAAATGGTGGGATTTGCGCCAAAGTAGACGATAACCAAGTGGCTATTTTTTACTGCAAACGCAGCGACACGCTTTATGGGCTCTCTAATTACGACCCTATCGGCAAGGCGAATGTGATGTCACGTGGTATCATTGGTTCATTAAGCGGTGAGCCTTACGTCGCCTCACCCTTATACAAGCAGCATTACCACTTAGAAACTGGCACGTGCCTTGAACAACCTGAACTCAAGCTCGTGAAATTTGAAGTTCGCAAGCAAGGAGAGCAGGTTCAGGTTCTCGCACCGCTTGCTATTGCCAGTTAACTAAACGCCGACATCATCATGTAAACGCTTTATCAGCGTGAGCAATTTCGGCACAGGGTTTAGCCACATTAATGCGTTCGAATCTCGGAAGTAACGCACAAGCTAAAGCCGGGTAATCTTCCAGATTTAAAGGATTTAAACCATGGATAACACAAAATTTTCGCTGCTTTCATTTACGGGTAAGATGAAAACCTTACACCTCAGTTGGATGGCCTTTTTTATCACCTTTGTCGTGTGGTTCAACTTTGCCCCACTACTGCAAATGGTGAAAACCTCGCTTGGCCTTTCAACTGAGAAAATCAAAACACTCCTTATTCTCAACGTTGCATTGACCATTCCTGCACGTGTCGCGATTGGTATGTTAACCGACCGATACGGCCCAAGATTGGTCTACTCTTCGCTACTCGCGGTCTGTTCAATCCCTTGTTTTATGTTTGCTATGGCAGACTCTTTCATTCAAGCGGCAATTGCTCGTTTCCTATTAGGCTTTATCGGTGCAGGCTTCGTTGTCGGTATTCGTCTAGTGTCTGAGTGGTTCCCACACAATGAACTGGGTACAGCTGAAGGTATTTACGGCGGCTGGGGTAACTTCGGTTCAGCAGCGGCAGCATTCACGCTTCCAACTCTCGCTCTAGCATTTGGTGGTGAAGATGGTTGGCGTTATGCGGTCGGTATTACTGGCCTTATGAGCTTAGCGTTCTCGTTTATCTTCTACAAAAATGTAACGGATACACCAAAAGGTTCGACTTACTTCAAACCTGCTCAAGTAACGGCAATGGAAGTGACATCAAAGGGTGACTTTTTCTTCCTACTCATTATGAAGATCCCGATGTATGCCGCTTTAGCACTACTGACATGGAAGCTATCACCAAGCAACATCAACATGTTGTCTGACATGGCGGTTAACTCGGTTTACGCAGGTTTAGCCGCACTTTACGTGTACGAAGTGTCGCAAGTTTGGAAGGTAAATAAGAACGTATTTAAAGAAGAAGTGCCAGAGATTCACCAGTACAAATTCAAGCAAGTAGCTGTACTTAACGTATTGTACTTCGCGACCTTTGGTTCTGAATTGGCTGTTGTTTCAATGCTGCCTTTGTTCTTCTCTGAAACCTTTGAATTAACACCCGTTCTTGCAGGTATGGTTGCATCGGCTTATGCCTTTATGAACCTAATGTCTCGCCCAGGTGGTGGTTGGATTTCAGATAAATTCGGTCGTAAACCAACACTGCTTATTCTGACGATTGGTCTTGCTGTCGGTTACTTTGCAATGGGTCAAGTAGACAGCACATGGCCAGTATGGCTAGCGGTTGTTGCTGCGATGGCGTGTTCTTTCTTCGTACAAGCCGGTGAAGGTGCGGTGTTTGCGACAGTACCTCTGATTAAACGTCGTATGACAGGTCAAATTGCAGGTATGACGGGTGCTTACGGTAACGTGGGTGCGGTGGTTTACCTAACTGTGCTTTCATTCGTAAGTTACCAAACCTTCTTCTTAGTGATTGCAGGAACAGCGGTACTAGGCTTCGTTACTCTGATGTTCATGGAAGAGCCCAACGGTCAAATCGCCGAAGTGAATGACGACGGCAGTGTCACGCTGATTAATGTTTCAAATTAGTCTCAGTGCTATGAAGCATTGATATTATTGAATCGGGAGTGGTACCAAGGTGTGTTTCACCACTTTGGGACTACGTTCAAAGGCTCTAGGTTCACTAGGGCTTTTGTTCTTCCTCAGATGTGCTCTCAAGCAAATGAGAAGACAGCCAGTTAAGAAGAAGACCAGTTATGACAATTTCATTCAGCCAAGGGCAAGTCGTCACGCCGGAATCAAACAATCAGCTAACACTTAAGTTTGGTGGGTATTCGAATAAAGGCATACGTGATGAAAACCAAGACGCCATCATTGTAAAACACCCGAAGACTCGTGCTGAGCAAGAGTTGAAAGGCAGTGTCGTATGCATAGCAGACGGCGCGAGTTGCAGTGAACACGGCCAAAAAGCCAGTCACACCAGCGTGATGCAGTTTATCGACGACTATTACGCCACGCCAAATAGCTGGAGCATTCAGCGCTCGGCTCAAAAGGTCTTAACGTCCCTCAACTCTTGGCTGTTCAACACGTCTGTTTCTAATATTCATCCCGCACAACAAGTTAACCACAATGCGCTCGTTTCCACCTTTAGCAGCGTGATATTGAAATCGAACACCGCACATATATTCCATGTCGGTGATAGCCGAATTTACCTATTAAGAGATGGTGAACTACGCCAACTTACTCGCGACCACACCCGTAAAAATATGGGGCAGAAGCATTATCTAACACGTGCCTTAGGCATGGACAACCAACTCAACGTTGACTATCAAACCCTGCCTATCAAGAAAGGCGACTGCTTTATCCTGACCTCTGACGGCGTGCATGGATTTGTTGCTCCCAATACTTTCAAAGAACACATCGATAAGCCTGGAGCGGATTTCGAATACGCCGCACAAACGATCTGTAACACCGCTTTAAGCCACAACAGTTCAGACAACGTAAGCTGCTTGATTGTCCAAGTCAGTCACCTACCTAAACCTTCGCTGATTGAATTCCATGAGAAACTGGCTAAACGCGCGATTCCACCGGCGCTAAAACTTGGCCAAAGCATCGATAACTTTATGGTCCTTGAGGTGCTGTATGCAGGTTCAAGAAGCCATGTCTATCGTGTGATGCAGAAAGAGACACAAACCGAGTTCGTGTTAAAAGTCCCTTCCGTTCAATATCACGATAGCCCGTCGCAACTCCGAGCTTTCTTTAATGAACAATGGGCGGGGATCTTGCTAAACAATAAGAAGGTAATGAAGGTCTACCCAACGCCAGAGAACTCGCAATTCTTATATCAAATCTGCGAATGGGTTGAAGGCATCACGCTAAGACAATGGATGTACGACAATCCAAAACCGTCACTCAATGAAGTACGCGACATACTAGAAAAAATCACACAAGGTATTCGAGTATTACAACGCGCAGACATGGTGCACCGAGATTTAAAGCCCGAGAACATTATGCTTCAACATGATGGTGAGATAAAAATCATCGACCTTGGCGCTATATTAGTCAGAGGACTTGAAGAGGGAGAGCTCGCAGACAAAGACGACATTCCATTAGGTGCGGTCAATTACATTGCACCCGAGACCATCAAACATAACACCGCGACCACCAACTCAGATTTGTTCTCTATCGCTGTGATCGGCTATGAGATGCTAACTGGTGAATTGCCCTACTCTGAAATGACCGCACAATCACTTAAGCAATCTCGTCATCATCAGTGGGAATACCAACCCATCACTCAAAAACGAACTGACTTACCAAGCTGGGTGGATTTGGTGTTACAAAAAGCCTGCGCCGAATCGCCGAGCGAGCGTCATCAAGTGTTGGGGGATTTTGTGGCAGACCTTTACACGCCAAACCAAAGTTTGGTGAAAAGCAAAGCCAAGCAACCTTTGATAAACCGAAATCCAATCCAGTTTTGGAAGGTGTTGGCTTTGTTGCTCGGCATTGTTGCCATTGTAGAGTTGGGCTTATTGCTTGGTTCGAGTTAACTCCAAGTTCGAGTTAATTACAGGTTCGAGTTAACTCCAAGTTCGAGCTAAGTGTCCAAGTTCGAGCTAAGTGTCCAAGTCTAACCTAGCTTGTTTAAACTAACTGGAATTAGCCTCGTCTCACTAAACTTCTCGGCACGAGTTCAATACCCGCTTGGTAACGCTTAGCGGATGCATTTAACGCCAAAGCAAAAGCGCTGTCGGCAATTACTTCAAACTGCTGCGGCAGTGAATGGACTTTAAAAGGCAAGAAGTCGAGCAGTCGGTTATCACCAAAGGTTGCCAGTTTTACTTGATTAATCAGCTCTGGTTTTTCAACCATTACATCCAACACACCCTCTAACAAGGTGTAAGACATAGTCACAATCGCATCAGGAACCGTGCCTTTTGCAATCCAACCCTCAAAAACCTCGCGCCCTGATTCTCGGTCAAAGTGCTCGCCATAACCCACTACCATCGGCTTGTTTTCTGTTAGCCCTGTTTGTTGAGTATGTGCTTTATTTGCCGCTTCAAAACCGAGCTGACGTTCACGTGAAATGTTCAGATCAGGCAGTGCACCAATCAAACCAACACTATGAATACTGTCATCAAGAATCGAATGCGTCAGTTCAAATGCAGCTTCGAAATCTTCACTGATCACACAGGCAAAGTGCTCATCATCTAAAGGACGGTCAATCGCGATGACTGGTGTGCCTGAGTTTTGTAGCTTCAAGTAAAACTCATTGGCGTCTGGCATTGAGCTCGCCACCAGCAAGGCATCAATACGACGGCTTACCAAGGCTTCAGCGACCTTTCGCTCGGTTTCAGCGTCATCATCTGAGCAACCAATCAAAATCTGATAGCCCACTTTACGTGAGTTCTGCTCGATCAGTTTTGCTAAACGCGCGTAACTGCTGTTTTCCAGATCGGGAATAATCAAACCAAATGAACGGCTATTACCAGCGCGCAGCGAGGAAGCAGCATGGTCTGGTCGGTAGTTATACTCTTCCACCACTGCCATTACTTTCTGCTGAGTCTTTTCACTGATTCTGTATTTCTGCGCCTTGCCATTAATCACATAGCTGGCTGTCGTTTTCGACACACCGGCTAGTTTGGCAATCTCATCTAGTGTCATATGGGTGACCTGTATTTTGTGCGTAGGATCATATAACCAATCTTCTGATCCTTGGATTAGTTGAATTATATGCTGAATCGATTCAGTATAAAAGCTGAAAGGATTCAGCAAAATCTGAAAAGTGACTTCAATCATCCTTTTGAATGGATTGAGCGCCATTTGTCGTGATTCAGCTTCTTGTTGTTAACGAAACTGGAATTACGACACGCAGCAAAACTATTTTGAAAACCAAAATCGGCTTTGCTGAATTTTTTTACACCGAATGCTGAACCGATTCAGCAAGCATAAAGCAGCGGGCAAATATTGCTCTAGACTGAATCGTAGCGATACACAAATTCTCAAGCGATACGCTAAAGAGGCACCATGCTTAAATTATCAAAATCTGACATCACTCTAGGCCAAACTGCCGAAGACAAATTCAAAGCAATCCAAAGCATTGCTGGCGACCTGACAGCTAAAGGTTTAGTTGACTCTGGTTACGTTGAAGGAATGTTGAACCGTGAAAACCAGAACTCTACGTTCCTAGGTAACGGCATCGCGATTCCTCACGGAACGACGGATACTCGTGGCCTAGTGAAAGAGACAGGCGTTGCGGTACACCACTTCCCTGAAGGTATTGATTGGGCAGACGGCAACCGTGTTTACGTAGCAATTGGTATTGCAGCGAAATCTGACGAGCACTTAGGCATCCTTAAGCAACTAACAAAGGTTCTAGCGGCAGACGGTGTTGAAGAGAAATTAAAGCAAGCGAAATCAGAAGACGAAATCATCGCTCTACTTAACGGCGAAGTTCAGCTTGAAGCCGACCTAGACGCTTCTTTAGTTCAGCTACTGTTCCCTGCGAGCGACATGATTCAAATGTCTGCCGTTGCGGGCGGCCTACTTAAAAACACAGGTTGCACAGACAACGCATTCGTTGCTGACCTAGTAACAAAAACACCGACTCACCTAGGCCAAGGCCTGTGGTTATTGGGCAGCGATAAAGGCGTAACACGTACTGGCGTATCTTTCGTTTCAACAGCGAACCACTGTGAGTACGAAGGCACACCAGTTAAAGCATTGGTGGCATTTGCTGCTTGTAACAGCGCGCACCAATCTATTCTGGCAAACCTAAGCAAGATGGTTTTCGAAGGTAAACAGCAACAACTGTTAACCGCTGACGCAGCGCAAGTCATTGGCCTTCTAAAAGGTGAAGCGGTTTCTACAGCGTCTCAAGACGACGACAACTGCGCAGTATTCAAAATCAAAAACGCACACGGCCTACACGCTCGTCCGGGCGCAATGCTAGTCGCTGAAGCGAAGAAGTTTGAATCAACAATCCGCGTGTCAAACCTAGATGGTGACGGAAAAGAAGTGAACGCGAAGAGCTTGATGAAAGTGATCGCTCTTGGCGTTAAACACGGCCACCAGCTTCAGTTTGTTGCTGAAGGTGAAGACGCAGCACAAGCACTTGAATCGATTGGTAAAGCTATCGCTTCAGGCCTTGGCGAAGGTTAAGGAGTCGATATGTCTGATAAACAAATCAAAGCCGTTACTGTAACGCTTAACCCTGCTCTAGACCTGACAGGCGCTATCGACGCACTTAACGTGGGTTCAGTTAGCCTAGTAAACAAAGGCTCTCTGCATGCAGCGGGCAAAGGCGTAAACGTCGCAAAAGTTCTTTCAGAGCTTGGCGCAAAAGTGACAGTGACTGGCTTCCTTGGTCGCAATAACGAAGAAGCGTTCTGCCAACTGTTTGAAGAGATGGGCGCAACTGACCGCTTCATCCGTGTTGATGGCGCAACTCGCATTAACGTGAAATTGGTAGAGAACTCAGGCCAAGTAAGCGACATCAACTTCCCAGGTGTTCCTGTTGATGCTGACGCTATCAAAGCGTTTGAAGAAACCTTGTTAGAACTGGCTGAAGACCACGAATACTTCGTGATTGCAGGCAGCTTGCCACAAGGCATCTCTCCTGAGCTTTGCGCTTCTTGGGTTCAACGCTTACACGATTTAGGTAAGAAGGTGCTATTTGATAGCAGCCGTGACGCACTTAAAGCCGGTATCAATGCGCAACCTTGGTTGATTAAGCCAAACGATGAAGAGCTGTCTCAGCTGTTCAATGCAGAACTGACAACTCGTGACCAATGCCAACACGCAGGCCAAGCCCTAAGTGAAAAAGGCATCGATAACATCGTGGTATCACTTGGCGCTGAAGGCGTGATGTGGCTAAACCAAGGTGAATGGTTACATGCTAAACCGCCGCGTATGCAAGTAGTAAGCACGGTAGGCGCAGGTGACACATTGGTTGCTGGTCTATGTTGGGGTCACATGCAACAGATGCCAAAACCAGAACTTATTAAATTCGCAACCGCCCTATCTGCTCTAGCAGTTTCACAGGTAGGCGTGGGTGTAACCAGCCAACAAGAGCTGGATTCAGTACGACAAAATATCCAATTACAGGCGCTTAGTGCTCCAACTAGTCAGTTAGACACAAGTAAATAGGACAAAGGGATTATTATGAATATTACCATCATCACAGCTTGCCCAAGTGGCGTAGCAAACAGCATCATCGCAGCCGGCTTGTTAGAGCAAGCTTCAAAAACACTGGGTTGGAACGCCGCTATTGAATGTCAATCTAGCGTATTGCCTAACTCTCCAGTATCACAAGACACGATCGACAGCAGCGATGTTGTGGTTATTGCTGCCAACACAAACATTGATAAAGCGCGCTTTGTTGGCAAAAAAGTGTACCAAGCAGCTATCTCTGAATGCACAGCAGATGCAAAAGCATTTCTAGAGAAAGCGGTAGCAGAAGCAACGGTATTAGACGCTTCTCAAGTTGAAAAAGCAGTTACCGTTACTAGTACTTCAACAAACTCTTCTACAACAGTAAGCACAGGCAGCAAGAAGATCGTAGCGATTACCGCTTGCCCAACGGGTGTTGCACATACCTTTATGGCAGCTGAAGCGCTGGAAGCAGAAGGCAAACGCCTAGGTCACCAGATCAAAGTGGAAACTCGCGGCTCTGTAGGTGCGAAAAACCAACTGACAGACCAAGAAATCGCAGACGCTGATCTTGTTATCATCGCTGCCGACATCGACGTTCCTCTTGATCGTTTCAACGGCAAAGCGCTATACAAAACCACAACAGGTCCTGCTTTGAAGAAAACAAAGCAAGAGATGGAAAAAGCATTCGCTGAAGCTAAGTCATACCAGCACACAGCGTCTTCAAATTCTGCGCCTGCTGATGAGAAGAAAGGTGTGTACAAGCACCTAATGACAGGTGTATCTCACATGCTTCCTGTGGTTGTTGCGGGTGGTTTGATCATCGCACTGTCTTTCGTATTCGGTATCGAAGCGTTCAAAGAAGAAGGCACATTAGCAGCAGCATTGATGACTATCGGTGGTGGTTCTGCATTCGCACTGATGATTCCTGTTCTTGCTGGTTTCATTGCATTCTCTATTGCTGACCGTCCGGGTCTGGCTCCAGGTCTAATTGGCGGTATGTTGGCTAGCTCAACAGGCGCAGGTTTCCTAGGTGGTATCGCAGCGGGTTTCATTGCGGGTTACGCAGCAAAATTCATTGCCGACAAGGTTCAACTTCCACAATCCATGGAAGCCCTCAAACCAATTCTGATCATTCCGTTTATCGCGAGTTTGTTCACTGGTTTGGTCATGATTTACATCGTTGGTGGTCCAGTTTCAGGCGTGATGAGCGCAATGACAGACTTCCTAAACAACATGGGAACGTCTAATGCGATTCTTCTGGGTGTGATTCTAGGCGCAATGATGTGTTTCGACCTTGGTGGTCCAGTAAACAAAGCGGCTTACACGTTCGGTGTTGGTCTATTGGCTTCACAAACTTACGCACCAATGGCAGCAATCATGGCTGCAGGTATGGTTCCGGCTCTAGGTATGGGCCTTGCAACTTTCCTAGTGAAAGACAAGTTTGAAGCAGGCGAGCGTGAAGCAGGTAAAGCATCATTCGTTCTTGGCCTATGTTTCATCTCTGAAGGTGCAATCCCATTCGCAGCGAAAGACCCAATGCGTGTTATCCCAGCATGTATGGCAGGTGGCGCACTAACGGGCGCTCTATCAATGATGTTTGGTGCACAACTAATGGCTCCACACGGCGGCTTGTTCGTACTGCTAATTCCTGGCGCTATCTCTCCAGTACTTATGTACCTAGTGGCGATTGCAGCAGGTACAGCAGTAACAGGTTTTGGTTACGCAGCTCTTAAAAAGATGAGCAATTCTAAAGTGACTGCCGAGGCTTAATCCCCCTACTCTGTTTAGCGGTTAAGGCTGACGAACAGAGGCTCTTGATAAAACAAAGGCTCCTCATTTGAGGAGCCTTTTTTAATGAATCACCTATACCCTCTGACCAAAACAATCCCCACGGTTACCTTTTGTTTACCTCGCCTCCTTTACTGTCCTTGATAAGAAAAATGAACCACAAGGAAAGAGCATGAAATTATTCGCTTCATTACTCACGACAGTCGGTATTACTGGTGTTGTCTGGGGGCTATTACATATTCAGCCTGCGATTGCGGATGCATCGACGGAGCAGCCAATCGCTGAGTTATCAACGAACAACTCCTCAACGAAACAGTCATCAACAAGTAAGCCGCTAACAAATAAGCCCGCAACTAAAAAACCACAAGTCACTGCAAACACAACTTTTCTGCAAGGTTTGAGCAAGACGATTCCATTAGAGGATGTTCCTGAGTTATGGGTGGACTTCTATCAGAGCCTCGAAGTCAATGACGAAAAGAGCGCACAACAACAAGTCATCGTGATCTATCAAGAGATCAGCTCTGATTTCAGCGAAGCAACAATCATGATTGGCTTCCCGACTCAGCAATCAAAATCAAATAAAAACAAGTCCTTAATTAAGCTCCCAAACAAAGCCAAAGGCACGCTTCTACTAGGTAAAGGCGAACATACCGAACAGGAATTAGCACAAGCTTGGGAAGGTATCGCGATATTAAAAGAAGTGGATATGGTTATAGAACATCACCAGCTGAACCAGCATGGTTTGCCAGATTCTAGTGAGTTATACGTCTATTATAAGAACAACCAGTAAAGGATTTAGTTATGAATTTCACTATGGATAGCATTGGGGATTTTCTCTCTCAAACATTCACAGAAACGAGCATCATCCTAACCGAAACTTGGGTAGATGATAATTTTCTGCTGCTTGCTCTGGCTCTGTTTATCTTTGAGCTTATCCGCTATGCCTTTAAGAAAAAGCTCAGCTGGAATATGTTGGGAGACAGCGCGACTAACTTAGTCACTTTGTTCTTCTTGTTGGTGACCCTTTTCTTTGTCGGGTTAGCCTATGTGGGCACGTTTGTTTACGCCTACGAGAATTTCAGCCTAACTCAGCTACCGATATCTGGTTGGACAATTCTGGGTTGCTTGATCTTGGCCGATCTCGCGTACTACTGGGAACACAGATTCTTGCACAGCAACGGTTTAGCTTGGGGAACGCACTCTGTTCACCATAGCTCGCCTTACTTTAATATCTCTGTCGCTTACCGATTCGGGCCTTTGGATTGGTTCTTCCCGTTCTTCTTTTATTTGCCGTTAATCCTGCTCGGATTCAATCCGTTTGTGGTGCTGATGTGTGAAACCTTTGTGCAACTTTATCAAACGCTATTGCACACCGAAACAGTTAAGCGCCTGCCCCGCCCTGTTGAAGCGGTGTTTAATACGCCTTCACACCACAGAGTGCATCACGCGACCAACAAGCAATATCTTGATAAGAACTATGCTGGCATCTTTATCATTTGGGATCGTATGTTCGGCACCTTCGCTAAAGAAGAGGAAGAAGTCAGATACGGTGTGTTCCCGAGAATCAACTCTGTGAACCCATTTAAGGTATATTTCCACGGCTACGTTAAACTGTGCCAACAGTTATGGCATGCGCCAAATTGGAATTATCGACTACAGCTTCTTATTCAGCCGCCTATTTGGGCTTGGAAAAGAGAACGAGAAACAAAGTAAGGACACTTATGAGCATTTACGCCCTGCTGATTGAAGACGACAGCGACTTAGCAGAAGCCATTGCAGACTATATGGAACTCGACGGTTTCGAATTCGATTTTGCTTACAATGGCAGCGCAGGACTCAATCTTGCGTTAGAGGGGCGTTATGACATCATCTTAACGGACATCAACATGCCCAAAATGGACGGGCTCGATGTCTGTCAATCTCTTCGCCAACAAGGTGTCACGACACCTATCCTTATGTTAACGGCAAGGGACACATTACAAGACAAAATCGCCGGGTTCGAAGTGGGTTCGGATGACTATCTAGTGAAACCTTTTGCGATGGAAGAGCTGAAAGTACGGCTTATGGCGCTGATACGTCGCTCTCAAGGATCGGTGACGTCACTGTCTGTGGCGGATCTCAAACTGGACTTAGACAAGCACCAAGCCCTTAGAGACGGCAAGCTATTGAAGCTGTCCCCAGTCTGTTGGCGAATGCTTGTGATGTTAGTGCGAAACAGCCCTAACGTGGTGAGCAAAGCCAAGCTTGAAGAAGCATGGGAAGACGAAATGCCAAGCTCTGACAGCGTGAAAGCGCACCTGTTTAAGCTTCGACAAGTGGTTGATGCGCCCTTTGACTCAAAACTGATTCACACAGTTCATGGTATTGGTGTTGTCTTGCATGAGGAGCCATCATGAAACACGCGAACATGAATCGAGTCAGTATTAAGCGCGACATCTATCTCTATTTATTTGGAATAGTGGTGTTACTGACTGCCATCTACAGTTTGATGGTTTCACAGAGCTACCACATCGGCCTCAATGAATCGGCAAAATATGGGTTCTTGTATGAATTGGAAGTCGCAGAGCAGCAATACATCGAAACAGGGCAACTACCCGACTACCAAAACCCAACATTCCAAGCCTTTCTAAGCTATTCAGATCTGCCGGCTAAGTTCCAACAAACCTTTGATTGGAAAGCGTTTGATAACGATGCGATTTATGAACATTACGAGCAATCACATAACAATGAGTCAGGCCAATACCTCTACGCCGCCAAACATCAAATTTCCGGTATCGACGAAGCTTTGTATATTATTTCTGAGTACGATGAAGCCATCTACTTGAATCTATTCGAGCTCAACCCACCCGATTCCGTCAACCAAATTAACAATGCCTTCATTGCCATCGGCGTCCTATTGCTCTTGGTGTTCTTGATCATTCGCCTTTTGATACACAGAGTCACCAAACCGATTATTACGCTATCAAAATGGTCTGAATCTCTGGATGTGGACAACACAGAAGGGCTGACTCAGTTTCGGTATAAAGAGATCCATAAGTTGGCTTCGCAACTGGTTAAAAGCGTACAGGGTGAACGCCAAGCCAATGAGCGTGAGAGCTTTTTCTTGAGAGCAGCAAGCCACGAATTAAGAACACCGATTGCCACTATTTCAGCCAGTGGCGATATGCTGGTGCGGTTATCCGAAAACATTCCAAACAGTGGTCAACGTGCCGTAGCGCGAATCCAACGTTCAGCCATCAGCATGAAGGCCTTGGTAACGACTCTGCTATGGATGAGTCGTAACAACGAGATAGAGACCAACTATGAGCAAATCAAGCTAGAATCCCTGCTCAATAATATTATCGAAAGCCAACGATATCTTCTAAAAAACAAAGAAGTGGACATTCAAACCAAGGTCGATCAAGGCGAACACTCCCTCCCCCGCGAGTTAACTGAGGTTGTGATCACCAACTTAGTCCGAAATGCATTCCAACACGGTGGCAACGGAGATATATGTATCACACTGACAGAACATCAGTTTGAGGTGATCAACCGTTTGGAAGATGAAAAACTAGCAAACGACTCTGAACAGCAAACCTCATTTGGTATTGGCCTAGAGCTCATTGATCGCGTTTGTCAGAACCAAGGTTGGCAGTTTACTCATGAAACTCACAACCATGAGTTCATCGTCAAAGTCATGCTGTAACGATTTGCCCAAATGGTTATTGGATGGTGACCAAAAGTTTACCCTTGCTTGGTTATGCTAGTCGCACAATCTAGTTAGGAGTAATGTTATGGGCACTTGGATTTTAGAAACACTGTTGTGGGCTGTGGTAACAGTCGCGGTTTGTGTCGCGATTTGGGGTCTTTACTTACCTAATATATTAATCGCATTAGGCGTGTCGGTAGCGGTATCGCTGTTACTGGGGAATAGCTGGAGAAGCTAGAATTTCGGCAAGAAGACGATGAGCAAAACGAGCTGTGCGCTGACACACCCGACAGCACCTAAGTTACTAAGTTACTAAGTTAGATTGTTAGGTACTCACTGTCGGGCGCAGAATTGAATTAGCTAGTCAGCGTATCTTCGAATACACCAAGCTCGCGACCAAGCCAGGTCGCACGTACTGTATGGTCTAGAGTTTCTTCACCGCCGGTTACTGGGTGAATCAACACCGACATGTCACCGCGTTCTTTTTCAAGCCATTCCACAATGCCCGACTCTTTGTTCGCAAAGTGAATCTCAAACATCGGCATTTTATGTGGCCCAACCAAACGCTGGATTAATGGGAAAGTCTCTAACACATCTTTACGTTCCGATAGAATTTTCTGACGCAGTGTTTCTGCCTGCTCTGCAAAGCGCAGAGGGAAATAGATATGACCGTGGTACATGGCACCATCCTTTAGAATTATGATGCGAACAGTTTAACCTGCTTTCTCTAGCAAGGACAGCCAACCAATGGCAGCCGAAGTACTAAACATCATGTAGAAGGCTGATCTAGCTGAAAGTTTCTAGAACATTGCAACAAAAACGCCACACGTAATTTAAGTGTGGCGCCTATATTTTAGCTGTAAAATGCCTTAGCAAGAATTAGCGTTAGTAAATTGAATCAACATTCAAAGGGCTGTTCTTTGGTTTCTCTAGTTTTAACTGTTCAACCGCACTAAGACCTTTAGAGCTAATTCCGCCACTATAAGACTTCGAGCCATCAGCATTAGTCATCGAGGTTTCTCCCACGTTCCAAGCAACAAAGAAATCACTTAAGTCATAGTTCGAAGCGTAGGAGCTACATACCATCATTAAGTCGCCACCGGTTAGCCCAGTATCTTTGGCACTACAATAGTTTTCAACCGCATCACCCTCTGTATCACCTCGAGCTTTACGGTGCATAAGTTTGAACATGTTCCAGCCTTCATCTTCACCATACACATCAGATTGGCTTGCGCCGCGTGTATACCAATCATCAATTGCAAAATTCGATTTTGCCCAGATTTTTAGCTGACCAAACATAACTAATCGTAAACCTGCATCACCATGTGACCACGCATGTTCATTATTAAGCTCTAGCCATTTAGGTGCTTTCTTAATATCCGATTTAATACGATCCATTTCAGGGTTTGCATTGCGCCCCTCTAACTCCTGCATATACAACGCAAGAAGGTTATTGGTCACTTCTGTACTACCAGCCGCTAGGAAAGGAGCTGATGCTAAGTTATGACCAACTTCATGCCACAATAACCAGTCGTTCACAGGGTTGGTTGGAATGTATGTCCGATTTGCGTTAAAGCTTGAATTCATCACTGGGTAACCAGAGTGAGCAGCACCAATCGAAATCTGCACGTCATTCACAAAACGATGGCGGAACGCCTTCAGTTCTGGATAAGTGAACCTACGGTGTAAACCAGTGCTTTGTTTCTCATCACGCCCGTAGAAGTCACTTGCAGCTTCAGCGAATCGATTCATATCTGTTGCGAATTGGTTCAAATCAGCGGATTCTAGATTCCTTATTGGTGTAGTGTAAATAAATGAACCCGTATCGATTTCTGCAATTGGTGCGTCTGCCGATTGAATAGTGTTAATCCACTGTCCCTCTTTCCACCAAGCAGCTTTTAACGCGCCCTCAATGCTAAACGAGACTTCACCAAGCTCTTTTACTTTCGGTTGAATGTAAATAAGGCCACCATATGGAACCTTGAAAGTTAAGCTCGATCCATTGTAGTCAAAGCTGGTTTGCATACGTGGAGGGCGTTTCAAACTCGTTTCGTGATTCGGCTTACCTGTAAGATCATCCGCCATCATTACAGTAATCGTTGCAGCGACACCATGACTAATCGTCACATCTTGTAGCTGAGGAGCCCATAAACCTGTCGATTGATTGTTCCCAGCCGAATACGTGACGCCCTTGCCATCTGTTTGGATAAGAACCGAACTTGACGAAGATGCACCTGAAGTTCGACCCGGATACATTGTGGTATCAACAACGATTTCATGATCCCAGAATGAGCGCCCCAACATAATGCGAGTCAGAGGTTTCTCCATGTAATTTAATGGATAGCTCGGATTCAACTGTCCCGATAACTCACCTTCGCCGTGTATCATTCCATTAGCGACTAACGACGCTTTTAGGTCAACAGGACACTGTGCTTCTAGTGTATCTGTTTGATGTAAGTCTTCGGTATAACAGTTAAGGAACTGAACAGCTTGCTTGAACCCCAACTCATCTTGTATGTCTGTTTCAAATCGGTATGCGTTGTCATTCCACATCCAAACAGACAGGTTATCAAACGCTTGATTCAATTCGCTGTTGGACAGACGCTTACCTTGAGTACCTTTCGTGCGATAGTAAATCTCGTGCTCGTAGAGCGCTGTAAAGTTAGAACCCAAGTTCGCTGCTTTCACCATACTGTCGACAATGGTTTTACTCACTTCATAGCGATCGAAATCGGCTCTATGATAAGCACCGCGAACAGTCACACCGTCTCCAGAACGAGTCTCTATACAGTTAAATTCGTATTCATACTCGTTCTTACAAATCTCAGTGCCAACGAATGCCGACTGCAGTTCTTTGATCGCCGCTTCACGCTCTGCTACAGATTCAACAAAGATACGTGCGGATTTTGCCTCCATTACTGTTACACCAGACGCATCAAGCACTGGCTTCCCTTCAGCGTCTAACTTAGCAACCTCATAAGTCGGGATTTCAAACTTGATTTTGGATTCATCTTCAATCCACTCAACCGTACCATCTTGATTTACCGTGAACGGAGGCTCTCCTTGGTTATCTTGAAAACGCTCAAGAACCACCATTTCCTTTTCACTCTTCACGTGAAGATTTGGATACGGCGCTTGGCAGTAATAAGAGCTACCGCAGAAAGCTTGGTTTGTTGGCGTAACGTTTTCACCACCTAGAGATACACCCGCGGCGTCCGCTAAGCGTCCAATAGGTTCAGGGTTAGTCGTTTGAATCGCATCCATAAACAAGATATTGCCACCGTCATTAACATAGTTAATAAGAGCCGTAATATCGTCTTGGTTTAAGTTAGGGTTATCCAAGTCAGCAACAAACTGGTTAGTCATGCCATCTTGAACCAACTTAGGTGGGTATGCCTGAAGGATCAAAATAGGCGTGGTGCTCGCATCCAAACCATCAAAGTCACCTGAACCGCGCTTTTCTACTGATGCAAAACCATACTGAGGACTAACAAAAAACGTGTACTGCTTACCCATTGTGGAGTGGTGATAAGCCGAATAAGCTTGGTCAATATTGGTGACTGCATTCATCCCAGCAATAGGCAGACCATTATTGAACCACTCAAACAAGTTCGAGAAAAACGACCTCATGCTGCCTTGGTCATCATGCAGTAGGTTTTCGAACGTCGAAACAGTGCACTGTTGTTTGTTGCTATCGATATGCAATGTTCGATTGGCCCAATAATTTTCAGGGCATGACAGAATACTTGGATATAAGCCATTACCCATGAACACGACCTTACCTTTGCCTATCTCGCCTGCTGTAACGAATGGAAAACCATAAGTCGCGTTGTCTTCAGAGACTAAAGGAATCGGCGGCATCGAGATGCTTGGGTGTTGTGCGATGTAAGGCTTGCCTTCACGAGTCCAGGCCTGTTGCTCACCAAAGTAAAGCTCACGGTTTTTATCAGTTCTTGGCATCATCACAGGGAATGCTCTGTTCGATATATTCAGAGCTCGCATACCACGGGTATAACCCGCTGCACCGTAAAAGCTACCATTATCATTGAATACATGGAATGTGGTGACGTTGTGAAAGATTTGCTGCAGAGACTCTGTTACATACTGACCAGAATCCATAGATAAAACGGCAGGTTGACGAACATAATCCATAAACTGAGGCGTTTGGCGCAGCTGCTCATCGATTACTGCCGTTAACCCTTGGCTAAACTGACCAACAAACTCATTAGGAAGTTCAAAGTCTGTACCCTCTATTAATCCCCCATTTGGCAGAGTTAGGTTAATCAGTTCATTTATAACGTTAGGGTACTTTGAAAAGGTATCTTGGACTTCTTCAGATATCTCATAATGACTTAGATGATCAACCGCGTAGCGCTCTAGTAATGACTGGATATTCGCCTTCTCTACCACATTATTGGTCACATCAGACAATTG
Source organism: Vibrio sp. 1F253 (assembly GCF_041439295.1). NCBI lineage: Bacteria > Pseudomonadati > Pseudomonadota > Gammaproteobacteria > Vibrionales > Vibrionaceae > Vibrio > Vibrio sp. 1F253. Next base: position 32,823 of record NZ_JBGONU010000049.1, read on the forward strand.
ATAAGCAATCTGATTACCCGTAATGGAGCCAAACTCAAACGTATCAATACCAAAGGCGATTCTGTCACCCCACAGGTACTCAAAGATACCCTCTTCATCCGTCACGCCCGTCGCGTTAGCCGAAAAGAAACTGATCCCAGAAATCGGCGTACCATTAGCATCTGTAAGCTTACTGCGAGTTAACACCTTACCTTCAACACTTGGCTTATAAGCATAGGTAGACTCCGCGTCTGCAGAAACAAAACCAGCGTTAAGGTTATTGTCCGCATTAGGGTCAACCGCAGGAACAACAGTAGTGTCTACGTGTGAACTAGGAGCCTTACCTACTTCATCGGTAGATTCTTCTTCTTTGGATGAAAAGTATGCATCGACAGCATCTTGATCATCAAGTTGCGAGAACACATCCTCAATATCAAAAGCATCCAGTTCTTTTAAACAGATAGCACTTTCTGTCTCACAAACATCAATTGATTCGAGTACTTTAGTAACGTTGTCTCCGTGTAATTCTGTCAACTCAAATGCCGCGTTAAGCCCATCATTTGAAATCGTGAACTCTGTTATCTCAGGGAAAGGAGCAGTGAAATCACCTAAAGTAAGGTGACCCAAGGTACAACTAAAACTCACGCCTTGTTTAACACTGAACGTTCCGTTTTCAAGATGAACGCCGTCACAGTACACATCTCCAGACACAAACGCCCCGCTCGACAACAGTGAACCGATGTAAGTTGTTGGGGGGATAATATCTGTAGGTGGAATAATGTCAGTCGGCGGAAGAATATCCGTTGGCGGAATGATGTCAGTCGGCGGAAGAATATCCGTTGGTGGAATGATGTCAGTCGGCGGAAGAATATCCGTTGGTGGAATGATGTCCGCTGGAGGCAATGTGTCAGGGGTGCCACCATAGGTTCGTGAATCGTCATTACATCCTGAAAGAGCCGTGGATATGATAGCCAGCGCAATTATGTTTTTTTTCATTGAGCGATGTTAATCGTAGTTTAAAATGGACCGCTATCTTATCGATTTACTCCACCTCGATGACTATTGTTTTTTGTCTTAACGATAAAAGCACCCACCAATAAGCAATTGAATTTTAAATAAAAAACAAATTTGAGATCCTTATTCCAACTGCGAAACATTCCAGTACCTAATACAAAAAAATGCCATACCTCGTTAGAGATACAGCATTTCAATTAGCCATTAACATTAAGACCGATAGGGTATATCTTGATCCGCACCAGCAGTTTTGGACACTGAGTTAAGTGAGTACAATCACTAATGA